>JAXDMF010000139.1:0-3305 GCA_034666205.1 Gemmatimonadales bacterium | reverse complement strand
ATGGCGAGCATCAGGAGGAGCTTCCAGCTTGCCCTCCACAGCTCCCGTGGCGAAGCGTCCTCTGCGGTATGGGACGGCTCTGGTTCCACTAGTCCTCACTGGTCTTTGGGTCTGGCGTCATCCGGCTGGCGTCGAGTCGCTGACACTCCCGCTCCCGCTCCATTCTACGTGTGTTCTCCCGCTTCGGGAACGCCCCGCTCGGCCGCGCCCGCTGTTACGATCCGATTTCGGCTGCCGAATGAGACGGAAAGCGGCGATTTGAGTCGCCGAACCCCAAGGCCCTCGGGGGGGGCTCCATGACCAGGGGAAGCCGCGACCAGCCGGCCGCCCCGGCTGCCCCCGGCCCTGCAAACTCGAGGCGTCGGCGAGACCATGGCCCATGGATTGCATACTTGGCGGCTTCTCGACGTCCCCCATTTCTTCCAGTGTGCCGATGACATTCAGCTCACCCCATCCTGACCGCCGCGCCGGCTTAGAGCGGATCCGAACGGTCATCGTAAACGACCATGAGGAGATGGGCCGGCTAGTGGCTCGGCGCATCGCCGACCTGATCCGGGCAAAAGACCGCGTCGTCCTGGGCCTTGCCACCGGTTCGACGCCGATCGGTGTGTACCGCGAGCTCATCCGGATGCACTGCGAAGAGGGGTTGAGCTTTGCCCAGGTGGTCACCTTCAATCTCGACGAGTACTACCCGATGGACCCCGGCAGCATCCACTCGTACCATCGATTCATGTGGGAGAATCTGTTCTCCCACCTGGACATCGTGCCAGCGAACGTCCACCTCCCCCGGGGTGATGCCCCGCGCGATCAGGTCGAGGCCGAGTGCCGCCAGTACGAAGCGGCCATTCGCGCGGCCGGCGGTATCGACCTTCAGATCCTCGGCATCGGACGGACCGGCCACATCGGGTTTAACGAACCCGGCTCCGGAGCCGAGAGCCGGACGCGAGTCGTCACCCTCGACCTGGTCACCCGACAGGACACTGCCGCCGATTTCTTCGGCGAAGAGAACGTGCCTCGCGAAGCGATCACGATGGGGGTGGAGACGATTTTCGAGGCGCGGGAGATCCTGATCCTCGCCACCGGCGAGCACAAGGGAGAGATCGTGCGGCGGGCGGTCGAAGGGGAGGTAGACCACGAGGTGGCGGCCACGTTCCTCCAGCGTCACGCGAACACGACCTTCTACCTCGACCGCCCGGCGGCGGCGGCCCTGACCGGGCAAGCGACGCCCTGGCTTCTCGGTCCAGTGGAATGGAGTCCGAACCTCGTAGTGCGGGCCGTCGTCTGGCTCTCCCATCAGACCGGTAAGGCCATCCTGAAGCTGACTCAGGGAGACTACGCCGAGCACCACCTGTCATCGCTCGTGGCCCGGTATGGCGCTCCCGGCGCGCTCAATGGTGAGGTCTTCAACGCGCTCGGCGCAAAGATCCGGGGCCGGTCCAAGTTGCCCCGGGGCAAGCGCATCATCTGTTTTTCGCCGCACCCCGATGACGACGTCATTTCGATGGGTGGCATTCTTCACAAGCTCGCCATCAATGACAACCACATCACCGTGGCGTACATGACCAGCGGCAACCTGGCCGTGTTCGATCATGACGTCCGCCGCCACATCGACTTCATCCGGCGGCTGGCCGGAGAGCGACACATCCCCGCAGCCGCGGCCGCGGAACTCGGGCAGAGGATCAACGAGTTCCTCTCCCGCAAGCGCGCCGGCGACGTAGACACCCAGGAGGTTCAGGACACTAAGCGAATCATCCGCGAGTCCGAGGCCATAGCCGGCATCCGCACACTCGGCCTGGACGACCGGGCCGCACGGTTCCTGAACCTGCCGTTCTACCAGACGGGGAAGGTGAGGAAAGACCCGATCGGGCCACCCGACGTGGCGATCGTGCGGAGCCTGCTGGAGGAGCTGCGCCCCGATCTTGTGTTCGTTGCCGGAGACCTCTCAGACCCTCACGGGACGCATCGGGTCTGCAAGGAAGCGATCGATAGCGCGCTGCAGGAATACGTGGCCGCCGGCGGGAGCCGGCCGGAGGTATGGCTCTATCGCGGCGCCTGGCAGGAATGGCCGGTCACCGAGGCCACCTGGCTGGTCCCCCTGTCGCAAGAGGAACTGCGGCTCAAGATCCAGGCAATCTTCAAACATCAGTCCCAGAAGGACACTGCTCCCTTTCCCGGCCCCGACGAGCGTGAGTTCTGGCAGCGAGTCGAGGCGCGGAACCAGGGGACCGCCGCGGAGCTCGACCGGCTGGGATTAGCCGAGTACTTCGCGATGGAGGCCTACGTCGTCGAGGAGGCTCGTTAGGTCGGTCCAGCCAGGATTACTCGAGCACCCGGTACACCACCCATTGCTGCGACCCGGGAACGATGAAGGGCGCCAGCCCATCGGAATGCGCGCGGAACTGAGGAGCCGCCATCCCCGCGAGCGCCGCCTCGAAGTCGGCCAGCGACTCGAACAGATACTCGTCGATGATGTGCGACGCCGAGGCCCCGACGAAGCCCGCGAGTAAACGGCTCCCGCGCGCCCGGCGGAACTCCGAGCTGGCGAACTTCTCCGCGCCCCAGGCCCGCATTACCCGCAGCGCGTCGGCCTGCTTGCCGTATACAATGTCGAGATGCCACTGACATACCAGCATACGTCGCTCCCGGCTATGGGCTCCAGCGAGGAATGGCGAGATCCACTTCGATCAGCCGCACGACATCGATTGGAGCGTCGGCACTGATTAGCCGGCCAGGGGCCTTCAGGCGCTCGAAGAAGACGTGTGCGGCGTGCCCGGCCGCAAGGAGAATGACCGGCTTCCCCGCCTTGAGCGCGAGCGAGACCTCCGACGCGGTGCCCGGGCCTTCCACTCCACAGGCCACGACTACATCGCTGGTGAGCACGTTGATCGGGTTCCGGGCGTCACCCATCGCGGTGAAAACCGCAATATCGACATCAACGCCGGCACCATCGGCCCCGGGAAGAATGCCCAGCGTCAGGCTGTTCCGAACCTGCTTGGCGCCGGCGCATGCCGCGGCCATGACACCGGCGGGTCGGCCGCCGGTCAGAACGATCCATCCGCGCTCAGCCACGAGCGCTCCGAGCTCGCGCGCCGCTGCCAGGCTCCCGCTGCTGGCCTGACCCGCCCCCATAATCCCGATGATGGGACGGCGGCGGCTGCCCTGCTCATGGTCCGCCAATTTGGCCCCGGCCGAGCTCCGCGATTTGCGCCGCATGCCTCGCTTCGTGCTGGCCCACGAACAGAATCCACTGATACAGGTCGAGCGACCCCAACAGCGGGTGTGAAAACGTCAGCCCACCCAGCGCC
>JAXDMF010000138.1:0-2721 GCA_034666205.1 Gemmatimonadales bacterium | reverse complement strand
TTCATCGACCACAATCTGACCTTCGACGTGACCTCGATGCTGGGTCGCCAGGTTGACCCAGAGGCAATCCATAACTTCCGGGTGCCGATGCTGGACCTGGACCACCTCTACGGCTCCGGGCCCTTCGCGAACCCGCACCTGTATGACACAACCTCCGACAACACCAAGCTGATCCTCTCCCACGACGGTGTGGACCTCGCGCGCACCGTCCCCGGAGACGGCTCACCGGGTGTGGCGTTGATCGGGGACCCACGCAATGACGAGAACCTGCTTCTCAACCAGGTGCACTTGGCGTTCATCAAGTTCCATAACCAGGTCGTTGACGCGCTGAGTACCCAGAAGATCACGGACGTCTTCGGTGAAGATCTCCCACCGAAGCCGCCGAGCCCCGTCCCACCGGAGCTGCCGCCGAACGCCTCCATCGAGCAGCTGCTCAACGTGCGGAGCTACTTCGACACGCTATTCGCCAAGGCCCAGCAGGTCGTGCGCTGGCACTACCAGTGGATCATCGTGCACGAGTATCTTCCCCTCGTCGCCGGCCAGGACAGCGTGGACCGCGTGAACGAGCACGGACTGCAGTTCTTCGCACCACGCGGTAACCCGTTCATCCCGGTCGAGTTCGCCGTCGCCGCGTTCCGCTTCATGCACCCCACGATCCGCTCCGACTACGTCATCAACGACCAGCAGACACTCCCGCTATTCCCGCTCGACTTCAAAGAGCCTCCTCCGAAGGATCCCCATCAGCGGGCTGATTTGCGGGGTGGCCCGGTGGCGCCGGAGTTCGCGGTGGACTTCACCAAGTTCTTCGCGTGCAATGGCCAGCGCCCGCAGCGGGCCAGACGGATCGAAGCCAAAATCAACACACGCCTGCTGGACCTGCCCCCGATCACCGACGTGCCGGCGGAGATCGCCAGGCAGCTCCGCTCACTGGCCGTGCGCAATCTGCTTCGCAGCGAGACCCAGGAGCTGCCCTCCGGGCAGGACATCGCCCGCAAGATCGGCGAAGTGCCCCTTACCGACGCCGAGCTGGGCACCACCGGCCCGATCTACCTCTGGTTCTACATCCTCAAAGAGGCCGAGCTGAAGCATAACGGTGGCCGGCTGGGCCCGGTCGGCGCCCTGATCGTCACCGAGGTCCTGCTCGGCCTGCTCGACGCCGACCCGATGTCCTACCGGTCCACCTACCCGATCTGGACACCGACCCTGGCCGATAGCGAAGGCAACTTCGGCATCGCCGACCTCCTCCGTTTCGCCGAAGTCGTCAAATAAACCACGAAACCGCGCCAACTCGACTCGATTAAACAGGAGTTAACAATGTCTTCACCAGCAACCGTCGGAGCGGTCTACGTCATGAGCAATCAGGACACGGGCAACTCCGTAACGGTCTTCAACCGGGCAGCCGATGGCAGTCTCACCCGGGGAGGAACCTTTCCGACCGGCGGCCTCGGCGCCGGAAACAGCATCTCCGCGCAAAACGATCCGTTGAATTCGCAAGGAGCCCTGACACGGAGTGCAGATGGCCGTTTCCTGTTCGCCGTCGATGCCGGCAGCAATGAGGTCACCGTGCTGGCCATTAAGGGCGAGACACTCGAACCTGTCCACCGGGTGCCTACCGGAGGGATCCTCCCGAACAGCGTCACCATCCACGACAACCTGCTCTATGTGGTCAACCGCGGTGACGCCACCGTCGCCGGGTTCAGCGTGGGCAACGACGGCAGGCTGTCCTCCGTGGGCTCCCCGACCCCGCTGGGAGATCCCAAGGCCACTCCCGCGCAGGTGGGCTTCACCCCTGATGGGACCCAACTGGTGGTGACCGAACGACGGACCGGCGTGATCGATGTTTTCGCCGTCGACAGTAACGGACACATCGGCCCACCGAGAAAGAACACTTCGAGCGGCCCACAACCGTTCGGCTTCACCTTCGCCGGTCAAGACTTGTTGATCGTCTCCGAACTCGGCGACGCGGCAGCCTCCTCCTACCGAATCGCCCCGGACGGCACACTCACAGTGGTCAGCGGATCGGCGTCCACGTCCGAGCTAGGGGCGTGCTGGGTGGTGACGAACAGCGTCACCGACCCGCGCTTCGCCTATGTCTCGAACTCGGTGAGCGGCACGATCTCCGGCTACAACATCAACCCCGACGGCACGCTGAGCCTGCTGACCGCAGACGGCCACACCGCTATCACCCCCGACGCCCACGCCGCCCTGGACAGCGCTGTCAGCAGCGACGGACAATTCCTCTACATCTCAACGGCGGGCTTTAACGAGCTCAGCGATCGCGCTGTTCTCTGCAACAAGATGACCATCAGCGCCTTCAAGATCGGAACCGACGGCAGCCTCGGTAGCCTCCCCGGTTTCGGCACCGCCGACAACGATCCCCGCGTAGCTAACGATCCGAGTTTAGCTGTTGGGCTAGCACCCGGCAGTCAGGGCATCGTCGCGGTCTAACTCACCACGCTCGTCCGTGTCCTTGGTCTCCTCGCGAGGAGACCAAGGACCAGCACTTTCGCTAGCTTGGATCCACACTCCAAGATCGCAATGATCGATGATGCGGGGATCCAAACTCATGCCCTAGGAAAGCGGAAAAATGTCGGCTAGTGTCTCGTGAACCTTGATACTTTACGCGGTTTTACTTGGTCATAGTGTTGGATAGGCAGATGGAGTTGACTAGAGACCAGCGGGCCGAGTTGCAGGCTGTGGTGAAGAGTGCTGATGTTCCAG
>JAXDMF010000137.1:0-3182 GCA_034666205.1 Gemmatimonadales bacterium | reverse complement strand
TACTCGCCTTCCCCGAACCCGGCCTGGACGACACTGCCTCCTACCAGGGCTACCAAACCCGCTTCTATCGCGACTCCAAGGACAACACCGTCCAGATCTACGTTCAACCACAGGGTTCCCGCGTCGTGCTGGTCTGGGCCGACGGGGCAAACGAAAGCGCCGGCTTCACCGTGCGTGATGCCGCAGGCCGGCCGGCCCACATGGCGTGGGGTGCGGACACTGCGGAGGTATCCGATTCGGGAGCGACCCGGAGCATCGAGTATCGGCTGACTACGGACGTGTCCCGGGTCGAGCTTGGCTGGTTCCTGCTTGGCTCCATGCGGGTAGAACGCGATTTCGTCTACGGACGCCGCCATCTCGAACCGTTCGCCGCCCCACCGTTCCGGGTCGCGGAGGAGTCGCTCCTGGTGGCCGATGTCAGCCGGCTTCCGCCCGAGGAGCGTAACCGTCATCTGGCGCTCCTCGATGCCGACAGTGTCGCGGTGCTCCGCGCCCGCCTCGAACCGGCCATCACGGCGTCCACGCCAGACTCCATGGCGACCGTGCGGGTCGCCCGGCCTTCGCTCGATGGACGTAACAGCCTGGCGCTCGAGCTGCGGGTGGATCCCCGGAAGGCCAGAATCAGAATCACCGGAAGAACCGTCTCGATCGAGACTCGTCCCGGCAGCCCGGTCCAGTTTAGGGTCCGCGTTACCACCAATGCCTCTCCCCTCACGCCGCTCTCCCGAAAACAGATCTTCAACCAGTCTTTCTTCCAGTTCATCGAGGGCGCGCGCACGGACTCCAGTCCCGGGGCCGCCACCCGCTATCGCAGACTGGAGCGCCAGATCCGGGGAGTGGAGCTCCTGAGCTCGCAAGAAAAGCTCATGGCCGGCCTGCCGAACTTCGCCACCTACTTTGGCCGCGACATGATGATGACGGCGCTCATGATGCGGCCAATCTGGTCGCCGGACATGGCGGAGCACGTGATCGCGAGTGTCTTGCGGAAGCTGGGACCGCGGGGAGACGTGAGCCACGAGGAGGCGCTCGGCGGCCAGGCCATTCGCGAGAATGCGATGGTCTACGACTCACTCATTTCCGGGTACTTCCATGCCCTGGCGCGAAAACGCCCTCAGAGGGCGGACAGCCTGCTGGGGCAAGCGCGGGAGATTCTCCGAGATCTGCAAAAGACCCGGGAGAACTACCACATGATGGATGACGAATTCCAGCTTCCGGTGCTGGAGGCGCATTACCTCGCGGATTCGGCGGTGTCACCAGAGAGAAAGCGTGCGTTTCTGCTCGGATCCGAGCCGGGCGGGACCCGCCTGTCTCTCATGCTCAGGGAGATGGGGCTGGTCGCGTCCCTGGCCCAGCCGTACACTCGGAGCCCGCGAGCCATGAATCTGGTGAGTTTCCCCAAGCGCGATGCCACTCACTGGCGCTCGGCCAGCTGGCGGGACAGCGACGCCGGCTATGCGGGCGGACGCTTCGCGATGGACATCAACGTCATCTGGGTGCCCGCAGCACTGGAATCGATTGCGACCATCCTGGACGTCCTCCCCAGCCTCGGCTTCACCCTGCAGGCACAGGACTCCATCGCGCACGAGACCGGCGCCACTCCACTGACCGGGTACGCGCGCACTCCCGCCTCACTGCGCCGGGCGCTGAATGTATGGAAGGGGGCGCGGCGGCACTTCGAGGTCAGCCTCCCGCCCGCGGAGATCCGGCAGCGCACCCGGGCCAAGCTGGCCTGGCTCCCGGAATCCGAGCGAGGCTACTGGCGGAAGGTCTTGGCCCCGCACGGCGAGGTGAAAGACTCGCTCACCTTTCTGGTGCTCTCGCTCGACGGCGCCGGCCGGCCGATTATGGTGGTCAATACCGACCCGGCCACCGAGCTATTCCTGAATCCGAACTTGAAGCCGGAGGAGGCACTCGCAGAAGTTGCCCCATTCCTGCGCCCATATCCCGTAGGCCTGTTCGTCGAAGGACTCGGCCCTCTGGTAGCCAACGATGCCTACGCTTCACGCCAGATCTGGGAGCGGTTTCAAACCGATCAGTACCATGGGCCCCGCGTGGTCTGGGGGCGAGAGGTCAATCTCTTCCTGATTGGTGTGGCCAACCAAATCTCGAGCAGGAAGGAGGAGACGGGGCAGTTCCGGGAGGCGCTTCGCCGTATCCTGGATGCGGTGAATGCATCGGGGCTCCAGCACAACGAGCTATGGAGTTATGAGATAAGAGGGGAGAACCTGGTGCCGGTCCGCTATGGGACTAGCTCGGACGTGCAACTGTGGAATACGACGAATCTGGTTGTTCAGTACGTGCTGTCAAAGCTGCCAGACATCAATTGACGGGTTGTCATCCTGAGCATAGGTCGCTCCGCTTCCTCAGGATGACAAGCGCTGCCCGCTCTCTCCTTCGAACCAATGCAGTCTCCCCTGATCGAACCGAACCGCCACCACCTGCTCGGCCTCGATGGTGGGTTCCGGGGGCGCCACCACCCGCAGCTCTGCCCCGTCACCGCCGATTCCGAGCCGTAGGTACACGAGTAGCTCGCTCCCTCGCGGTTCAACCACATCGACCCATGCGTCCAGGTCGCCCGCGCCCCGGGGGACGATCGCGATATCGTGCGGCCGAATGCCCAGAGTCACTCCGACCTTGCGCGTTGCGGCCGGCAGGACCTCCCCCGGGAGGAAGTTCATGCCCGGCGACCCCACGAACCCCGCGACGAACAGGTTAGCCGGCCGGCGGTACAGCTCCATCGGCGGGGCCACCTGCTGGAGGAAGCCGTCCCGCATGACCGCAACCCGGCTCCCCAGCGTCATTGCCTCCTCCTGATCGTGGGTCACATAGACCACGGTTGCCGCCAGCCGCCGGTGGAGCCGGGCGAGCTCGGCCCGAGTCTCTACCCGCAGCTTGGCGTCGAGGTTCGAGAGTGGCTCGTCGAACAGGAACACCTTCGGCTCCCGGACGATCGCCCGGCCCAGCGCTACCCGCTGGCGCTGCCCGCCCGAGAGCTGAGCCGGCTTTCGGCCCATCACCGGCTCGAGGGCGAGCGCGCGAGCCGCCTCGTCGACTCTGCGATCGATCACATCCTGTGCCGCCCCCCGCATTCGGAGACCGAAGGCGAGGTTCTGCCGCACGGTCATGTGGGGATAGAGCGCGTAGGTCTGGAAGACCATCGCGATGTCCCGCTCCTGCGGTGG
>JAXDMF010000136.1:0-7014 GCA_034666205.1 Gemmatimonadales bacterium | reverse complement strand
CTGGCGAGCCGATCCCAACCGAACGGCAGTTCTACGAGGAGTTCCTGCGGACCCGCTACACCGATGGACCTACCCGTTGTTGCTGAGCTATTTCAATTCCTGAATCCACTGGGTGAGCCACTTACCGGTCCGCGAGATCACCGCGGAGCTATCGTTGGCCAGGAAGTCGTACCCGCCGCGAGCCAGGGTCGAGTCGGCGAAGACCTGTCGCCTGCGGGCCTCCTCCCGCGCATCGAGTAGCGCTTGAAGGCTGGCCCGCGTTCCGATCCATAGTAGACCATCCGAAGCCCGTATCGCGTACCGCTTGGGAATCCCGAAACTATCCGGCGCCACGTACACCTGGCTCAGAAGCGGGATGAGCTTCGGATCGGTGAAGTAGGAGAGCAGCGTTAGGTAGCGAACCCGGAACTCTTCCGAATCGGCCGTGCGGAAGCGGGCAGCCACGGAATCGGCCGCCCCGGCGCCGAGCCGCCCGAGTACCCAGGCATCGCCGTGGTCGTATCGCTTGGTCGGAATCCGGGCCAGGATGTCGGCCAGCACCGCGGCGTCCCCCTCCACTGTCCGACGTCGTTCCAGCATGATGGCCTGGAGCGACGGCTGGAGATCTTCCGCCTTGAGACCGGGATTCGCGGGGAACGGAGGCGAGTCACCCCGTTCCAGCCGGCGCTGAAGGCGAACGGCGCTGTCGGCATAGGCTCGGCTTCTCAACGTGGCCAGACGGGTCAGGGCGATGAGGCCGGAGTTCCAATCGCCGGTTCCGTTCACCGCAGCGCGCATCCGGCGCCAGAGCCGGGCCGGCGTCTTGGAATGGAGGATGGTGAGTACTGAATCGGCGGCCGGCGTGCCTTCGCGCAGCGCTTCGTGCAGCTCGGAGTATGTCGCCCTGCCCGGCTCGCCGAGGCGCACCTGCACCTGGGCTCTTGCCTGGCCCGATCCCATCAGCATCACCAGCGTTACCGTCAGTACCGTCCTCATCATTGCGGCAACCCTTCCTGCGATGGCGTGACCATCAGCCAGACGATCACCGCCGCGACCATCCCGGCGGCCGAGCCCCAGAGCGCCGTCGGGCCGTTTATCGATTGGTAGATGGCTCCGAAGAGCAAACCGGCGGGAAGCGCAGCGCCGCCGGTGAGCGCGTGATAGATGCCGAACCCGCCTCCGGTCCGAACCGGCGCCAGGCGGGCGACAATGCTGCGCTCACCCGATTCGGTCAGGCCCGCCACCAGGCCGAAGGCGAGGAAGAGCGCGATTGCCGCGGCGGGACCGAGTCCCATGCCGAGCACGAAGGCCACCGCGGCGAACAGCAGGCCACCGGCTGCCACCAACCGGCGGGGGCCGAGCCGGTCCGAGAGCCAGCCGCCTGGATAGGAGCTGGCGCTCCGCACGACGTGGAGTCCGGCCCAGACCAACGGGACCGCCGCAACCGCAACGCCCTGGTCCTGGAGCCGGAGGATGAGGAGGGTCTCCGGGAGGCGAAAGAATGTGATGCCGGTGAGTGCCAGGACGGAGGGCCAGAAGGCGGACGGGCGGACGGGCGGACTGGCGGTCGGTCGCTCCGTCGGAGAAGAAGACTCAGTCCGCCTGTCCGACTGCCCGCCTGTCCGTCTGCCCCTCAACACCACCACCAACACCGCCACCGCCACCACCCCCGGCACCGCGCTCCAGCCGATGACACTCCGGACATCGGCCCCGCGCCGAAGCAGCCACCACGCTGCGAGTGAGCCCAGCACCGCGCCGAAGTGATCGGCGCCGCGGTGAAATCCGTAGGCCCGGCCCCGCTGCTCCGACGGTGTCACCTCCGAGATCAAAGCGTCTCGCGGCGGGGTTCGTAGGCCCTTGCCGATCCGGTCGATCACTCGGAACCCGATGACCTGCCAGGCGGCGCTGGCGACGGCGATGAGTGGCCGGACCAGGACCGCCACCGCATACCCGCCGAGTATCAGCGGCCGGCGCCAGCCCGGCCGGTCGGCCAGGCGGCCGCTGGCCCACTTGACGACCGACGAGGTGAGCTCGGACGCGCCGTCGAGAACCCCCAGCAGCAGAGGTCCGCCCCCGAGGGTCCGGGTGACGAATGCCGGGAGCAGCGGGTACACCATCTCGCTGGCGAAGTCATTGAAGAGCGAGACGAGCCCCAGTCCCTTGACCGTCGGAGGCACTCCGGCAGGGCGAATCGCCACCCGTCCTTTCCCGTCCTTTACTTCCCGTTGCGCTCGAGTGCTAGCTGGACGATCCGCTCGATCAGCGTCGGATAATCCATTCCCGCCGCCGCCGCCGACATGGCGAACTCGCTGGAGCGCTCGAGGTAGCAGCTGGCGTTGACCTCGAGCACGTAGATGTCGCCCGTATCGGTGAGCCGAATGTCCACCCGGCCATAGTCCCGCACCCGGAGCGCACGGTACGCGTCTACCGCCACCTTCTGCAGCCTGGCCCGGAGCTCGTCCGGCAGGTTTGCCAGCACCGACTTGGTCCCCTTGTACTCCTTGCTCCGCACGTCCCACTTGGCTTTGCTGTCGAGCACCTTGGGGACTCCCTCGGGAAAGCCGGTGAAGTCCACCTCGACCGGCGGGAGTGCCTTCGCCTGGGTGTTCCCCAGCACTCCCACGAAGAACTCGCGGCCCTCGATGTATTCCTCTGCCAGGGCCGAGTCGTTGAGCTCCTTCCGGATGTAGGCCACCCGCTCCATCAAGGCCACGGCGTCATGCACCAGCGACTTCCCGCCGATCCCGAGCGACGAGTCGGAGCGGAGCGGTTTGACGAAAAGCGGCATCCGGAGATTGCCCCCGGTCTCGAACGCCTCGCCCCGGGAGAACACCAGGAAGCGGGGATAGAGAATGTCCTCGAAGGCCAGAAGCTTCTTGGTCAGTCCCTTGTCCTGGCTGAGGTACAGCTCCCCCGGCCCGCTGCCGGTGTACTTGAGCCCGCAGAGGTCGAGCAGCCCAGCCACCGGAATGTCGCCGAAGATATTCTCCCCGAACATCTCCATGAGGTTGAAGACGAGGTCCGGCTTTCGGCGCGAGAGGCCCGCAGTGAGCCGCTTGACGTTTCCGTGCGAGCCGAGAATCGAGACCCGATGCCCGAGGCTCCGCAGCGCCTTGGCGACCTGAGGGACGACAGCTTCGTAGTCCTTGGAGTTCTCGTTTTTGCTGTCGAGATAGGTCAAGACGGTGATCTTCATGCGGTCGGTCCTTTCCGGTTCCGGCCGTTCACTCGGCGAGATCCATACCCCAGCGCGCCAACGTTACTGGTAGTCCTCCGTATCTCATCACCTCATCGTGAAACTTCCGCGGCGAGTAGCCGGCCGGGTCTCGCTCGCGGTATGCGTCGCGGAGCCGCAGCAGCTCGCGCCGCCCAACCGCGTACGAGAGTTGGTAGGTCGGCCAGGCGCAATACCGCCGGACCTCGGCCTCGGCGCTGGGCCGCTCGATCGGCAAGTGCTCGACCAGGTAATCCACCGCCGCCGCCGGCGTCATGCCGCGGGTGTGAAGGCCCACGTCGAGCACCACGCGGATGGCGCGCCACAACAGGTTCAGTAAGCGAAAGAGCCGAGCCTCCTCCGTGCGGTAGAACCCGGTCTCGTCCATCAACTGTTCGGAGTAGAGCGCCCAGCCCTCGACCATGACCGGGCTCCAGATGTGGCGCCGCACCTCGGAGCCGAGCCCCTGGGCGGTGAGCAGCTGGAGATGATGGCCGGGATATGCCTCGTGCGACACCATCGCCGGGATGGAGTGGCGGCAGTGGCCCCGGCGCTGACGCGCCCGGATCTCCGGCGGCTGCGACGCGTCCGGCTCGGTGACGTAGAACCGGCCCGTACGCTGCGCCAGATGGATCGGTGGCGGGTCATATGCCGCGAACGGCACCAGCGCCTTGAGGAAACCCGGTGTGGGCACGACCTCGACCCCGCCTTCCGGCATACCGACGAGGTCCCGGTCGGTCACGAATGCACCCGCCGCGTCGAGCTCCGAACGATACACGGTGAGCAGCTGATCATCCGGTGGCGTATCGTCCTGCAGCTCGTTCACCAGCTCGCGCCAAGGCCGGTGGTCGAGGCGGCGGGCCAGGGTCACGATCTCCTGGGTGACCTCTTCCTGAAGATGAACCCCGTACCGCCATAGCTCCGAGGGACCCGAGCCCAGCGCGTGCTCGTGAAACAGGCGTCGGGTGAACTGCTTCTCGCCGATGGCGAAGGCCTGCGGGTCCGGATTCCGCTCGATCTCGTCGCGCAGCACGGCACCGAAGCCGACCAGGGCTCGCAGCGCGGCCTCCCCCGCCTGGGTGAGGGCGCCATTCAGGTCCGGTGCCGCGCGGCCGAACACACCCACCACCTGAGCGATCAGCTCGCCGCCTCCGCCAAGCATACCGATGGCCGTGTCCACAAAGACCGCCGGCGGCTTTTCGAGTGTCGCGCGCGCGCCGTCCAGAAACGCCGGCGCGGCGTTCAGCCGGGCCACCACCGCCGGGACCCGCGCAGCAGGTTCCGGCTCGCTCCGGGCCAGGACCGCATAGAGACCCTGAAACAGGTGGGCGAGCCAGAAGCTCGGATTTTTGACGTTGGGCTGCTCGTGCTCCAGCCGGAGGAGCGTCGTGCGAATCTCCCCCAGCAGCGCGGTACGATCGATCTCGTCCGGGAGCTCCGCCGGCTCGAGCGCCTCCGCTGCACCGGCGATCGAACGAAGCGCGGCCAGATGGGCCCCAGTGGTCTCCGGGTCAAAGCTGCCCAGCCTGGCATCCAGCTCCACCCGGCCGGCGGCGCTGGCGGCAGCCGGATCGAAGTGGTACTTGAGGTCCAGGTAGGACCGGCAGAGATCGTCGACCTGACTCAAAGAGATCCTTTGCTCTCCTTCGCTACGCTCAGGAATCGCTCAGAGCTTGCCCCGAACATCGCGAGGGGATGAGCGCTTCGCGGTCACCTCCGAATCGTCGCCCACCGTCACGCTGCCCTCGAGCCCATCCACCAGCACTCCATTGCCCAGCAGCGAGCCGTCCAGCACGACGCCGTTGAGCCTCGCGTTCCGGCCCACGATCGTGTTCTTGAGGCGGCTCCCCGTCACCCTGGTGCCCTGTTCCAGTGAGACGTTGGGGCCGATCTCGCTCTTTTCGATCGTCACCCCATCCTCGATGTAGACCGGGTCATGGATCGTGACGCCGGGGAACTCCACCCGCCGCGCCGCGCCCTTCCGCAACAGAATCTCATTGGTCTCGAGCAGCGAGTCGAGCTTGCCGCAATCGTACCAGCCGCCCACCTCCGCGGTCAGGATCCGCTTGCCGTGCTCGATCATCCACTGAAACGCATCGGTGAGGTACCACTCGCCCTTGTTGGCCGGGGTGGCGAGCACGTGGTCGATGCCCTTCCAGAGGCTGTCTACCGCGCGGATGTAGTAGAGGCCGATGTTGGCCAGCTTGGAGATCGGGGTCGAAGGCTTCTCCACGATGCGGGTCATGTAGCCCTTGGCATCGGTGACCACCACGCCGAACCGCTGGTAGTCCTCCACCTCCTTGGCCCAGATGATCCCGTCGGCGTCGGTGCGATTGATGAGCGTGAGGTCGGCCTCGAAGACCGTGTCGACGAAGATGATCAGCACCGGCCCCTTCACGTAGGGGCGGGCCAGGTTCACCGCCCCCGCAGTTCCGTCCTGCACCTTCTGCTCGATGAAGCGCGACGGGGTGCGGTAGCGGGAGCGGGCAAAGGCTTCGACCTGCTCCTTCAGGTGGCCGGTGATGAAGATCAGCTCGGTCACGTCGAGTCCCTCCAGCCGGTCCATGACCCAATCCATGACCGGGCGTCCCGCGACCTTGAGCATCGGCTTCGGTACCAGGTGCGTGTGGGGCCGCAGCCGGGTGCCTTTGCCCGCGAGCGGTATGATCACCTGCATATCAATCCCTTCCGTAGCGGTCCTGAAGCCGCACGAGGTCATCCAGCTCCGGTGTGGAGGCTTCGAGGACGTCGCTGTCCGCAACCGCCTCGATCTGGTGAATGAGCTTCGCCGGGATGTGTACCGTCTCACCCGCCTTGAACGGCCGGGACACGAGCTTGTCGCCGACCTGCGTTCTCAAGGTGAGCTCGCCCGACAGCACGTGCATCGTCTCGTCTTTCCGGTTGTGATACTGCAGGCTGAGCACGTGACCGGCCTTCACGTGGAGGATCTTCCCCACATAGCGATCGGTCCGCGCCCAGATCAGCTCGTACCCCCAGGGCTTCTCCACGCGATACGGCACCTCGGGCATCAGTTCTCCGCGTACGAGAGTTCGAAGGAGGACGGTTCCGTCGGACAGGCATGCTCGCAAACTCCACAGCCGACACAGCCCTCCCGACGCAGCACCGGATGACCGGCCTCATCGATCGTGAGTGCGGCCTCACCCACGGGGCAGGCATCGGCGCACACTCGGCAGGGGGTGCCCTGAAACGTGAGACAGCGCTCCGGGTAGAACTCCACCTGGGTCAACCGGTAACCGGACCACCCATGCAAGGGCACCGTGAGTGCCGCGGTGGGACAGGCGGCCGCGCAGGGCATGGTGACACAGGCGATACAGGGCTGCGAGCTGAAATCGATGTACGGGGTGCCGGCGGCGAGACCGCCCTGGGACGATACGTTCACGATCGCATGCGGCGGGCAGACATCGGTGCAGGCGCCGCAGCGGGTACATGCCGCCAGGAAACCCATCTCCGGCAGCGCGCCCGGTGGGCGGAAGTACCGCCGGCTCACGATTCGATCCTCGGTGCGCGCGACGAGCCGTTCGAGCCAGTCGTTCACGGCCGAACGCAGCAGGTCTCGTCGAGTGGAATCGCCTGGCTTCAGCATGGGTTTAAGATAAGATGGGAAGGACGGGAAGGGCGGGAAGGACGGGAAAGACGGGAAAGACGGGAAGGACGGGAAGGATGCGAAGACATGTAGGCAGATCACTGCAAACCCTCCCGCCCTTCCCGCCTTTCCCGCCTTTCCCGCCTTCTCAGAACGCCGGCTCGAAGCTGAAGGTCCACCGAAATTTGAATTTGTCGTCGCCCGGCTTCCGATCCTG
>JAXDMF010000135.1:0-21178 GCA_034666205.1 Gemmatimonadales bacterium | reverse complement strand
CCCGCGGCTGAGGAAGAGCCAGGCGAAGAATGCCACCGTGACCGCGATCAGGACCCACTTGAAGTTGCGGGAGATCGCCTCCGGGTCGAAGCCCACTAACCCGCTCAGCACCAGCACCGTCACAACTATGACGATACCGACGGCGAGGAGTCCCACGAGTCTGACCTGATGGTCCGCCTTAGCCGCCGCCGCCGGATCGCTCGGCCTGATGGGGTGTAACCCGTCTGCTGAGAGATGCTTCCCGCCAAGAACGTACTGGACCAGCCCCAGGAACATTCCTACCGCCGCGGCACCGAAGCCCCAGTGCCACGATACGTCCGGCCGGATCCCCGCCGAGACCAGGATGCGCTTGAATGATTCCCCTTGCGCCAGCCAGCCGGTCACGATAGGCGCGATCAACGCGCCGGTATTGATCCCCATGTAGTAGATCGAGTAGCCCGCGTCCCGGCGTACGTCGTCCGGACTGTAGAGCTTCCCGACCAGGACGCTGACGTTGGATTTGAGGAGCCCGGTTCCGGTGGCGATCAGCGCCAGCCCAAGATAGAACGTCGTGATCGAGGGCACCGCAAGACAGATATGCCCCATCATGATGATGACGCCACCCACGAACACTGCGCGCCGCAGACCGAGCACCCGGTCGGCCACCCAACCACCGGGAACCGACAGCAGGTAAACGGAGCTGACGTACAGGGCGTATATCGGGCCCGCCGTTGCGGTGTCGAACCCCAATCCGCCTGCCGCCGCCGGCGCGGTCATGAACAGGATGAGGATGCCCCGCATGCCGTAGTAGCTGAACCGCTCCCACATCTCGGTGAAGAAGAGGGTGGAGAGCCCGCGCGGATGGCCGAAGAAGCGGGTGTCGCTCACTTCTTACGCTTCTTCGAAATGTCTTCCAAAACGACCCGATCGATCTTCCCGTCCATCCGTACCCGCACGTCGTAATTCTCCCAGTACATGAAGTTCTTCAGCGCCTCCAGGAACGTCGGCGTGGCGCTACCCTGTCTGGCCTTGAGCCATTTCTGGGGCTGGTTGACCGGCTCGCTCAGCAGGATCGGCTCCAGCTGCGCGACGATGGCAGGAGTAATGGGGATCAGATCCCTGGGCTCACTGGGAAAGAAATGCAGCTTGTGCAGCGCCAGCAGCCGCCCAAGCTCGGCGATGGGATCCACCGCATCGTACACCCGGATATCGATGAATCGGTCGTTGGCGCCGAGATAGCCGCCATTCTTGCGGACCACCAACAACGCGGCGGACTGCATGCCGCGCTTGTCCCCGCCACCGGCCTGGCCTGCCTTGAGCGCCGCCATGAGCCGGTCCGCCAGATTGCCCGGGGTGCGCTCGAATGTCTCTGCCAGATTTTTGACTGTCTGATCGGACACCATGATGTTGGCCTGCGCCGAGTAGCCCCGGCCGACGATCACCTCGCCCTTTCCTCCCAGCACATTGCCCCGTCCCGACGGCGCTCCGACCCGACCGCCGGCCCAGTCGAAGGTGGATGTCCCTGTAAAGCTCGCCGCATTTCCTCGGGCATCAACCATCCCGACTTGCCGGTCCTGAAGCATCGTGTCGGTGCGCATGACAATGCGGAGCGCCTCCTCGGCGGTGGCGCCCTGGGCGATCAGATCGAGCCCCCGCTCGCCATACGCGGTGTTGCCGAGGCTCTGCGTCGCCACCGCACCGACGCCGGCGCGTCCCCACGGCACAATCCCGCCTACGTTGGGAAACTTGGACTGCACCGCGACGCCGAGATCACCGGTGGTGGAGTCATAGGCGACGATGCTGTACGTGTGGGCGAGTTTCTGGAGGTGGAGGGGCGAGGTGACTGGTTGTTGAGCGGTAAGAGGTGAGAGGTGAGCGGTGAGAGGTAAGAGGGAAAGACAACATGCTATCGCTCCAACCCGGAGCAGCGCGAGTCGCAGAGACTGGGTCGGTTCTTTCGCCTTCTCACCTCTCACCGCACACCTCTCACTGTTGTTTGCCAAACTTCTTCTTCAGAAACGCCAGCTGCGCTTCCACCGCGTGCTCGCGCCGTTTGTCGTCGTCGCCACCGGGGCGGCCCCGCTCATCATCCAGACCGAGCCCGGGCCGGTCGGCCCCGGCCGCCGCGAGATCGCGCCAGGCCGCCTCGATTGACTCGGACGGATGGCCCGGACGTGCGGCCCGGTACTGGGTGAGCATCTCGGCGACTTCACGCTCCACCAACACGAGCTCGTCCCGTTGGACCCCCAGCTTCCGTTCGAGCACCGCCACGCGCTCACGATGGCGCAGGGTGAAGCGTTCCGCCAGCACGACCGTTTCCGGATCCGGTAGCTCTGCAGCCAGGCGCCCCCGCCGTTCAGCCGCAACCAGATGCTGCCGCTCGGCAGCCAGGTCTCGCTCGGTGGCAGCGAGCGCGTCGCGCATGGTTCCCAGTCCTACCTTGGCCTCGAGGAGGGCCTCCCGGAGAAGCGCCGCGCGAGCCCGAGGGTCCGACCGCGTGTGCTCGCGGAAGAACCGCTCCAGCCGCGCCTTCACGCTCTCGAACACTGCCGGCGAGCACGAATCATCATTTGCCCCTCGGTATGCCCGGCTCGGTGAACGGCCGCCGGGGTGACGATCGTCAAGCGAGATCGAATGCTAGGAGTCGACAGCAGGAGCGTCAAGCGACTCGATCCACTACACCGGCAGGCCGTTTCAGGGTATAATCGATCACTCCTTTCATATCAGCGGGCACTTGCATCGGTGGAGGGCTGTCGGTGGCGCTCACCTTGCGCGGCTTACTGGATAGGCTCGAGCAGCTCCGCACCAGGCACCGGCGCCGATTGATCTTTCTGGCTCCCGCCATGGAGCGGCGCCGCCCACGCATTGCAGCCGAGGACTATGCCGCCCGGCACTCGATCGAGCATACCCTCGATAGGAAGGCCGAACTCCGGCGGCTGGCGCCCACCTCGCTGCCGGCGGCCCGCAGGTACTACCAACTCCTCTCCTACGAGCTCGAGGGACTGCGCGAGGTGGTGACCGCGCTGCATGCCGTCACCGCCGGGCGCGAGCTCGACGAATGCCTCGCAGAGACCTCGGTCCAGATCGATCGTCTGGAGATCGAGGTCGCCTGGTGCGCCACTCTGCTCGGGAAGAGCGACCAGAAGCGGGCCCTGCTCGGTCAGTGAGATGGGCCGGCAGCAGGGAACTTTGGACCAGCATCGTTGGCTCGAGCTCTGGTCTCGCCTGGGAGCGCAGGGGAGCGGCGCCCCGATCTTTGCTCAGCTGGCGGCGGCCTACGCCAACCCTGAACGGGCGTACCACACCGCGGAGCACATTCAGGACTGCCTGGCACAGCTGGACCTTAGCCAGGCCCTCGCACAACACCCCGACGAAGTAGAAGCGGCCCTCTGGTTTCACGACGCGGTGTATCGGCCCGGCGCGTCAGACAATGAGGACCAGAGCGCGGAGCTCGCCCGTGCCGCCTTGTCCACGGGCACAGTCCCGCGCGAAGTAGCCGACCGCACCGCTGCGCTGGTGCTTGCCACCAGACACGCCGGCGTTCCCGTCTCGCCCGACGAGCAGCTCATCTGCGACATCGACCTGTCCATCCTCGGACGCGAGCCCAGGATCTTCGATGCATTCGAGCGGCGGATCCGGCGCGAGTACGCCTGGGTGCCCTACCCAACGTATCGACGTGAGCGATCGGCCGTGCTCTCCGGATTCCTTCGGCGGCGCTCGATCTACCAGACCGACCAGTTCCGCCAACGCTACGAAGCCTTGGCGAGAGCCAACCTCGAGCGCCTGATCGGAAAGCTCAGGGAGCCGGGCTAACCACCCCGCGGCACCGCCTCGCGCGCCTCGTCTACCCGCGCCAGGAGCTCGCGGACCTCCTCATCAGTCGTTTGGGAAAAGTCCTCGTACCAGTTGCCCACGGCGAAGAACGGCTCGGGCACCGTAGCACAGACCACGTCATCGGCGGCATTGAGAAGGCTTTGACAGGTTTCTCGGGGAGCAACAGGGACGGCGATCACGAGCCGCTCAGGATGCTGCGCCTGGAGCGCCGCTGCGGCGGCCCGCATGGTGGAGCCGGTAGCCAGCCCATCATCGACCAGAATCACTGTCTTGCCGCGGACGTCGGGCGGCGGTCGATTATCGCGGTAGGCCCGCTCGCGACGGGCGAGCTCCCTCTCCTCGTTGGCGGCGACGGTCGCGATGACTCGGTCGGGTATACCCAACGCTTTGACGATGTCATCGCTGAGGATCCGGACCCCGCCGGAGGCAATGGCGCCCATGGCCAGCTCTTCGTGGCCGGGCACGCCGAGTTTGCGGACCAACATCACATCAAGCGGTGCGTGCAGAGCCCGGGCTACCTCAAATCCAACCGGTACCCCGCCGCGAGGCAGCGCGAGCACGAGCAGGTTGGGCCGTCCGGCATAAGGCGCGAGCGCGGTAGCGAGCCGTCGTCCAGCATGGTAGCGGTCGGTGAATTGCGGACCCATCATCCCAACCCCACGCATCTCGGGCCGCCGGATGCATACTGCTGCAGCACCTTGATTGATGTGATTGTGCTCACAGGAACTCACTCGCTCGCTCTTCGTCCGGGTGGTTATCTTTGGTCATGCACCGCTCCCTGCTTGTGGCGGCCATGTTGATCGCTGCTTGCGATCGGTCTTCCGGTGGCAAGAGCTCGGCTGCCGCAGCGGCCTGCGGACTAGCCGCGCTCGCCGGGCCTACGGCGCTCCTCGGACAGTTCGGCATCGCCGGCCAGACTCTCGGCTCCCCACCCAGCAAGCTTCCCGAGCACCTCGTCGTCCGGTTGGTGGCAGGTCAAGCCTATCCGGCCGTCGTAGGACGATCCAATTCGATGCTGGTGGTCGGTGTGAACGGCGGTTTGCCCGCCAACGTGAAGCCCGGCTTTGGGGTGCTGATCCTGGATACTGGCAACAGCGCGCGCGGGGTCCTGCTCTACGAGGGAGCCCCGGTGGAAGGTGCACCCCAGATTGGAACCGTCTCGATCGACAGCGTCAGCGTGCCGCTTCTGGGTATCCAGGTAGACCCGGCCAGGTTCGAGGATCCTCGCTGCCCTCTATTTCCGGACTCGGTGATCCAGTGAGCCTTCCTCGCATCGCCGTGAGTGGGGTCGTCCGTACCTGGGACGGCTCCGTTCGGACCGGTGTGAATGCGGCCTACGTCCAGGCGCTGCTTGCGGCCGGCGGCGTGCCTCTGATTCTCTCGCCGCTCATGGGTCCGTCGCTCGCTGGCCCCGCGCTCAACGGGGTGGACGGCCTGATCCTCACCGGCGGGGAGGACCTTGACCCGGCCTGGTATGGGGCCGATCCCTCGCCGCTGCTGGACTCGCCCAGCCGCGAGCGCGATCTATTCGAGCTTGCATTGTTTGGGGTGGCCCGACAGAGCGGCCTGCCCATCCTGGGTATATGCCGCGGCATCCAGCTCATAAATGTCGGAATGGGAGGCACGCTCTTTCAGGATCTCCCCACCGAGCGCCCTGGGACGGTGGACCACAGCCCCAACGGCGCGCGGGATGCCCGAAGTCACCGGGTGAAACTGGAGCCCCGTAGCCGAGCCGCTCAGGCGCTCGGCACAGCGGCAATCACGGTGAACTCAGTTCACCACCAGGCGATCAAGGACCTGGCTCCGGGCCTCCACGCGACCGGTTGGACCGATGACAAGCTGATAGAGGCAGCTGAGACCGCGCCCGATGCACCTTGGCTTCTGGCCGTGCAGTGGCATCCCGAGGAGATGCACCGCGACCGGCAGGCGCCCGAGCATGGCCTGTTTGCGGCCCTGGTTCGTGAGGCGGGCACTGCCCGCGATGGTTTAGTGGGAGAACGAAGGAAAGAGAACGCGATCGCTCACGCCGTTGAGCGCACTTCGTAGTGCAGGAAAGCGGTCCGAGGCAGTTCTGAGCACCGCAGCGAGACCGTATTGATCGGCCAGCGCATGGTCCGATGCGAGACCGAAGCCGCGGCTTCCCAGCGCGTCGTAATAGCTGACATCGGGTCCTGCTTTGCGGAGGCGCCGAGCTGCGATATAATCGGGAAAGAGCCCAGTCAGCCAGAGCGCGTAGTTGCCGAGATGCAGCATGACCTTGAACCGGCGGTCGCCGCTGGTGGCATCGAGGTCTGCCAGAATATCGACGAGGTAGCGGTGCCGCTGGTCGTCGTTCCAGTCGACCCGCCAAGCCCGGTCGCGCTGCCCGAACTCGAGGAGCAGTGCCGCAAGGTAGTCGGCCAATTCCCGCTCTTCGAGGCCGGAGCGCCTGAGCGCATGCCGGACGAGGACATAGAAAAAGAGCGCCTCGGACGGGAGCAGCATTGAACGGACTGTCAGCAGCCGCTCGAGCAGGTCGGGCGCATCGAGTAACGAGTCCGGCCCTTCGTTCGCCAGCCGTCGCTCCAGGTACGCCCGACGATGGGCGGAGCCCCGGCTCAGAAGCAGGATCACCAGCTGCAGGTCCGCTGCCGTCAGGCGGCCCCGCGTATTTGCACGGATCATGACCAACCCTCCATCAACGAAGCTCACGTCGCATCCCGACGCGTCTGCCGATCTCGATCTGGCACTCGTCCGTCGTCTGACCGCCTTCGGTCAGGAGGTGGCGGGGACGCTCCGCCGCGCCTCGGTGATCGATCTGCTGGTGCGGCACGTGAGAGAGACACTCGGGCCGAGTGAGCTCGCGGTGGCCCTGTTTCAGCGCGAGGCCGAAACCATCGACTTCGTGCTCGGCTGGCCCCCGGGCCGCTCCAATCCACGCCCACTACTCGACCTTGCCACCCGTCGCGGTCCGATGCTCATCCAGGATGGGCTCGATGCGGTGCTCCGGGATGCGGGGCTCACGCCTCCACCTTTGACGGCCGGCTGCTGGTTGATCGCACCTTTTGTTGCCAAAGGTAGAGTAACTGGGGCAATAGCGGCGCGCGGTGAGACCGGTCGCTACGGCCCTGCCGACCTGGTCCTGCTGGAAGGACTGTTATCGCAGGCCAGCATCGCACTCGAGAGTGCCCGGCTGATAGACCTTCACGACGACGGCCGGCGAACCTGGCAGGAAGTGGTAGACGCCATTTCACCGGCGCTCTGCATCGTAGATCGGAGCGGGGCAATTCGTCGGGCCAACCGTGCCTTTGCCGACCTGGTCAACGCCCCACCGGCAAGCTTGATCGGCCGGCCCTGGCAGGCCTTCGCACCCCCCGAGTGGTCCATCGATCTTCAACGAGCCTTGGACCAGCAAGGAGCGGGCCGGGAGGTCGAATTGCGCACCGGTGAGCGCACCTATGCCGTTACCGCCGTGCCGATTAGCAGCACGGATCGCTCCGCGGTGGTCCTTCTGTTCGACGACCAGACCGAGCGGCGCCGATTGCAAGACCAGTTGATCCAGTCGGAAAAAATGTCGGCTATTGGCCAACTCATTGCCGGCATTGCCCATGACCTGAACAACCCCCTGGCCTCAGTGCTGGGGTTCGCCGATTTTCTCACCGAGGTTCCCAACGTGCCTGCCGGCATTCGGGAACCTCTGGCGGTCATCCGGGAAGAGGCGGAGCGGGCATCGGGTATTGTCCGGAACCTACTCGGGTTTGCCCGGAAGCAGGACCATCAGCGCCGCCCCACTGCCCTGAAGCCGCTGCTGGACGGCACCTTCGTCCTTCTCAGAAACCAGCTCATGGCGAACCGGGTAGACGCCAACATCGAGGTCGAGGCCGATCTGCCCATGCCCGATGTGGATCCCAACCAGATCCAGCAGGTCTTCGTCAACCTGATCAACAACGCGGCCCAAGCCATCGCCTCCACCGGACGGCCTGGTACCATCACGGTGCGGGCGCGGCGCTGGCTCGACGGGGTGGCCATCGAGGTAATCGATGACGGGCCGGGCATGTCGGAGGACCTGGCGGCGCAGGTCTTCGAGCCGTTCTTCACCACCAAGGCGGAGGGAGAGGGGACTGGCCTTGGGCTCTCGATCAGCCAGGGAATCGTGAAGGAGCACGGTGGCCGCATCATGCTTTCGAGTGAGGAGGGCAAAGGGTCCACGTTCACCGTCCAGCTGCCGCTCTCCACCCGCTCACCGGTGCCGACCGCCAACTCCTTGTCTCGGGCGCCGACGAAGCGGCTGCGGGTGCTGGTGGTGGACGACGAGCCGCACATTCTGCACTACATGCGGGCGACTCTCGAAGCCTGGGGGCACATGCCGGTCGTCGCGGGCGACGGCGAAGAAGCGCTGGCGCGTGCGATCGGGGAGCCGTTCGATCTGATTATTTCAGACCTGAGGATGCCCCGGTTCGGGGGCCGCCAATTCTACGAGGAGCTGACTCGCCAGAACCCCGTCATGGCCGCCCGCCTGGTGTTCAGCACCGGCGACACCGTGCGGGGCGACACGCTGGCCTTTCTGGAGACTCTCGACCGCCCCTACCTGCACAAGCCTTTCAGCCTGGCCGAGCTTCGGACCCTGCTGGCGGAGGTCGTCCGGGATAGCGGCCCCCAAGCTGCCGTGCGCGACGGCGAACCCTTGCCGGCCGACGTATTGCCGAAGACGTGACTCCCGCCATCGTCCACGTCGCCTCCGGCCGGGAGTGGCGTGGCGGACAACGGCAGGTCTGGCTCCTGGCCCGTGAGCTCGCCCGGCGTGGCGTCGATCAGGTCGTCGTCACCGGGGGAGATTCCGAGTTGGCCCGCCGCCTCGGCTCTGCTGGGGTGCGCGTGCGGCCGGTCCGATGGCGAGCCGGCCTCGACCCTCGCGTCCTCCCCGCCATACTCGGCGAGCTCCGCCACCGAAGAGCGATCCTCCACGCCCACGATTCGCACGCACTCACGCTCGCTGGGGTGTGTGCCGGGCTCAGCGGAGCCCCGCTCGTCGCCACCCGGCGGGTAACCTTTCCCCTCAGGCGGAAGCTATTCTGGGTTCGCGCCCAGCGCGTGATCGCGATCTCGGGAGCCGTGCGCGATGCGCTCACGCTTGACGGCGTTGCCGCCGAGCGCATCGCCCTTATCCCCTCCGCTATAGACGCCACCGAGCTGAGAGCCGCGACCGGCCCCGACATCCGCACCCGTTTCGGACTCCCGGAAAAGGGACAGATTGCCGTGAGTCTTGGCGCGCTCACACCGGAAAAGGACCAGTTCACCTTGCTAGAGGCGGCTGCCCTCCTGGTCCGGGTCTTGCCCACCCTCCACTGGGTTATCGTTGGGGAAGGGCCGCTCCGCTCGGCCCTGCAAGGCCGGATGGCGCTGCTCGGTTTGGAAGAACGGGTACATCTTGTCGGTCAGCTCGCCGACCCCCACATGGCGCTCGCTGGCGCAGACGTCTTCGTTCTGAGCTCGCTTGCCGAGGGGTTGGGAAGCTCAGTGCTCGCGGCTATGGCGCTGGACGTGCCGGTGGTCGCCACCCGGGTCGGAGGTGTCCCGGAGGTGCTGGGATCCGGCGCCGGAGTGCTGGTTCCGGCCAGTAGACCAGCTGACCTTGCGGCCGCGGTTCACCGCGTACTCTCGGAGCCCGGATACGCCGCTGACCTCAAACAAGCGGCCCGCAGGGAGCTCCGAAGGTTCACCGTAGGCGCCATGGCAGAGCAGGTCGTGCAGGTTTATCGTTCGTGCGCCCATTCTCTTGAGGGCTCATGATTTACGTTTGCATACCGAGTTACAATGAAGCTCCGACCGTGGGGCTTCTGCTCTGGAAAGTTCGTCAGGTATTCGCCGGATTTCCGCGGGAGTACCAGCTGCTGGTGCTGGACGACGGGTCCGATGATGCTACGGCCGAGGTGCTCGAGCGGTATACCCGAGTGCTCCCGTTGACCGTCATTCGACACCAGACACGCCGGGGATATGCGGCGAGCGTCGAGGAGCTGCTCCGCCAGGCCGTGGAGCGCACTGACCGACCCAAGCGCGACTCCGCTATCCTCATGCACGCCGACTTTGCCCATGGACCCAATTTCATCCCCGACCTGGTGCGCCGGATCGAGAGCGGGGCCGATATCGTGATCGCCCAAGGCAAGCTCGAAGGTGAGACCTCCCGCACTCGGCGCCTGGTGCGGCGGCTGGCGCCGGTCCTCCTGCGCCGCGTGGTGAGGGTTCCGGGCGTATCGGACGTGGTCTCCGGCTTTGCGATCTTTCGCCTGATCGCGCTGCGAAACGCTTTCCGCACTCAACCGTCCCCGCTGCTCACCACTGAAGGCTGGGCGGCAAACGCCGAACTCTACGATCGCGCGGCTCGGCATGCCCGCAGGGTGGAGACGATCAATGCCGTGGAGCGCCGGGACCTGCACCAGCGCCCCAGCCGGATGACCTCGTGGGACGCCGCGCTGAGCGTGCTCCGATCCCGCGGTCCACTGCGCCATCTTCCCGCCTGGCCGATGGGGGCCGAGGCAGATAGTCCGCGGGAAGCCCCCCAACAGGCCGAGGTGGCGTCGTCGTGATCGGGATCGGATTGATAGTCGCACTGATGCAGGCCCCCGCAGCGGGCACTCAGCCGGTTAGGCCCGCGCCGGCACTTGCCTCCTACCCCTTTGCCGTGGGCGAGAAGCTGTCCTACAGCGCCAAGCTCGGCATGCTCACACTCGGCTCTGGCACGCTCGAGGTCGCCGCTGTGGATACCGTCCGCGGGGTCGAGAGCTTCCGGTTCCGGTTCCGGCTGCAGGGCAAGACCATGTTCTACTCGCTCGACGACGTGCTGGAGTCATGGGCCGGCACCGCAGACATGAACTCCCGTCGATTCCAGCAAGATTTTGTGGAGAACGACAAGGCGATGAAGCGGCGGTACGAGATCTACCCCGATTCGGGGTTCTACCGCGAGCAGGGTCGGGAGAAAACGATGCCGACCCCGGCACAGCCGCTGGACGACGCGGCATTCTTCTATTTTGTGCGGATGACCCCGCTCGAGGTGGGTAAGAAATACACCTACAACCGATACTTCAGAAAAGACAACAACCCGGTCACCATCGAGGTGCTGAAGCGGGAGAAGATGGAGCTGCCGGATGGTCGTAAGGTCCAATGCCTGGTGCTCCATCCGACCATCGACACGAAGGGGCTCTTCTCCAAGCGGTCGGAGACTCTGATCTGGTTGACCGACGATGCCCGCCGGCTCCCGGTGCAGATCCGCAGCAAGTTCCCCTTCGGGACGATTACGCTTCGGCTCAAGGACATGGTCCTCCCCAGCACCACGACGTCCGCCATGAGCCACTGAGCGTGCGTTATCGCGAGGCTGACCTCAGCCGCGTCACGACCATCCCGGTCGCCGGACGGCGGAACAAGGTCGAGCCCGAGCTGCTGGCATCGCCCCCCGGATCGAACCGCTCCTTTACCGCATTCCTCGACAGCCTCCCCGACGTCCTCGCCGCGCGGGACCTGCGCCTCGTCATCGAGGCTGTGGCCGCGGCGAAGCGGAGTGGCCGGGGCGTCATTCTCCTCCTCGGCGGCCATGTGATCAAGGTAGGACTGGGACCGCTGGTCAACGCCTGGCTCGCCCGCGGCATCGTCACCCATGTCGCGCTCAACGGTGCCGCCGCCATCCACGATTTCGAGCTCGCCGCGTTCGGTGGGACCAGCGAAGACGTGGAGAGTGGCTTGGCGGACGGCAGCTTCGGGATGGCGGAGGAGACCGGTGCGGAGATGAACGCGGCCATCGCCCGGGCGGCGGTGGCGAATTGGGGGATGGGAGAGGGACTGGCGCTCGCCCTGGCGGAGCGGAAGCGGCTCCCGGGCAAGGAGGCCTCGATTCTCCTTTCCGCGTTGGAGCATGACGTCCCCGTCACGGTTCACGCAGCCATAGGCGCCGAGATCATCCATCAACATCCGTCGAGCGATGGCGCCGCGGTCGGGGCCACCAGCCACCGGGACTTTCGCCGCCTGGCAGGGTCGATTCCGGATCTGAATCAGGGAGGGGTCGTGCTCAACCTGGGCAGCGCGGTGCTGATGCCCGAGGTCTTCCTCAAGGCACTCACGATTGCCCGGAACACCGGCGCCGGCCGCCCGACGCACTTCGTGGCCGCCGACTTCGACATGCAGCGGCACTATCGCCCGCGGGTGAATGTGGTGCAGCGCCCCACCCGGGCTGGGGGCTCAGGCTTCCTGCTGACCGGTCACCATGAAATTCTGATTCCGCTTCTTGTTTGGGGCGTGCTGGAGGAGTTGGACGGTAAAGGGTGACATCCGTGAACGTCCATCCTTTCACCGCTCCCCTGCGATCATCTCCCGCACCCGCGCCGCAGTGCCCGGCGCGAACACCTTCAGAATCAGATAGATCATGAAGCCGAGGAAGGCGAACCAGAGCACCGCCCCCAGGAGACCCAGGACCAGCCCGAAAAGGCCGAATATAACCTTCAGGAGGAACATCGCCACGATTGCCAACACCGCGAATCCAAACAGGTTCCGGAGCATGCCAGTTTCCTCGTGAGATCAGGTCAGGCTGCAGTACGCTGCGACGTTTCAAATAGTTTCATAGGTCTCCATGCCTTCCACCCATGATGTAATTGTGATCGGCGGCGGCGCCGTCGGAGCCGCCTGCGCCCGTGAACTCGCGGCTGCCGGACGTAGCGTGCTCGTCCTCGAGCCGGGCGGCGACTCTGGCCAGGCGTGGAAAGCGGCCGCCGGCATGCTCGCCCCCCAGATCGAGGCCGATGGGGCCGATCCGCTGCTCAGTCTCGGCATCGCCGCGCGAGATCACTACGCTCCGCTCGCCGCATCCCTGCGGGAGAGCACCGGCATAGATGTCGGGCTCTGGCAGGAGGGTATTGCCCGGGTTGCGGGTGATGATGGGGAGGCCGGAGAGCTGAGGTCGAAGGTAGCGTCGCAGCAGCGGGAGGGCCACACCGTCGCCTGGCTGGAGCCGCCCGAGGTCCGCCGCCGTTGGCCCTGGCTGGGTCCAGCAGCCGGCGCGCTCTGGTCCGAGCGCGATGGGGCGCTCGACCCGGCCCAGCTGGTGCACGCGCTCCTCACCGATGCCAGACGTCACGGTGCTGAGGTCATGAGTGACAGTGCCACGGCAATAGAGCAAACCGGTGGCCGGATCTCGGGAGTGTCGGGTAAAGCAACCCGGTATAGCGCCCCTGACGTCGTGGTTGCGGCTGGAGCCTGGTCGGGCCAGATCGCTGGGCTCCCGCGAACAATCCCGGTGCAGCCGGTTCGAGGGCAGATGGCTGCGCTGCCATGGCCGGCAGGCATTGGCCGCGCCATCGTCTACCACAAGGATTGCTACCTGCTGGCCCGAGGACAGGAGGCGATTCTCGGCTCCACGATGGAGTACGTCGGGTTCCAGCCGGAGGTGACACCGGATGGCATCGCCCGCATTTTTGCCGCAACCATGGCGCTCTGTCCCGGCCTGGTACGGGGCAAGTTGCGGCGGACGTGGGCTGGGCTCAGGCCGGTGACGCCCGACGGACTCCCCATCATCGGCCCGGAGCCGCGGCTTCCTGGGTTATGGTATGCTACAGGGCACGGCCGAAATGGCATCCTGATGGCCGGAATCACCGGGGTTTGGGTTCGTCAACTGCTCGATGGGCAGCAGCCTTCGGGGGACTTGCGGCTATTATCTCCCGGTAGATTCTAAACCACACGAAAACATGATCCGCTTTCTTCCCTTCGTTCTTCTCGCTTCGGGTCTCGCGGCCCAGACGCCGCCCGACGTGGCCATGGAACGAAGCGGCTACCTCGCGTGGCTCAAGCAGGGACCCAACTCGCCGCTCTCCGCCGTCGCGCACCAGAGGATTGGAGATGGTGTGCGGCTGGGCCCGGCCGAGGCGGACATTCCCCTGGCTGGGATCGAGGAGTATCGAGTCTACCCCAGCGGTGGGGGGCTCGTTCTCGAGGGACCAGGCGGGAAGCGTCCCATCGGCCGCGGACGTCCGTATCGAATCGGCAAATACGCGCTGTATCTCACCGGATCTCAGCCCGGCACCGTCCTGACCGTGTTCACCGACGGGGCCGGGAAGGAGCCACCGGGGTACTACGACTACGATGCCTCGATGGTGTTCACCGGGCCTCTGCTGCGACCGGAAAACCCGGAACGAGTACGCGTCCTGGCGTCGGACGGGATGGAGGCCGAGGCCACCGAGGTGGGCACCGTCGTCGTTCCGCTCGGCGGCCGCACTTCCCTCCGGGTGCTCCGGATACCGGTCGCAGGGGGCGACGAGTCTGAGCTCGAGATCTTTTTCCGAGACGGCACCAATGGCGATGGCAGTTATCCCGCAGGACGATTCGTGAGTCTCATTCCGGCAGGAGTCGGCAAGTTTCGCCTCGATTTCAACCGGGCACGGAATCCGTTCTGCGCCTATAGCCCGGTGTACGCCTGTCCGTTGCCGTGGCGGGGCAACGTGATTGCTGAGCCGGTTCGCGCGGGAGAGCGCTATTCCGGCGGTGGCCGTGAAAATCCCTCGCCCGGAGACACCGCGAAGTGATGCTGGAACTGCTGTTCCAGGCAGCGGTCGCCCTGACCGCCACACCGTCACCGGCCGGGCCCTGGAAAGCGGTGCTCGACCTCGCCGGCGGAGCGCTGCCGTTCGCGCTTCGGATCGACGCGAGGGGACAGGTATTGAACGGCCAACTCTGCAATGGTCGCGCCTGTGAGTCGTTCTCCGCGGTTCGCATCGAAGGCGACAGTGTGGTCTTGGAAATCGCCGACTACGCGGCCATCCTCAAAGCGTCGGTGCGGTCCGACTCGCTCCTGGGCTACTACCATAACGTCGGGAGTAACGGTCCCCGAACCATTCCGTTTCGCGCGGCGCGCGGCCGCTGGCCGGTCAGCAGGGCCCCGATGCGAATCGTCGGCCGCTGGGACGCGACCTACTATCAGGAGCTGGGGACCAGTCCGCGGGTCTTTGATCTCCGGAACGAGCCTGGCGGTTTTCAGGGGAGGATCATCTCCAGCACCGGCGACTACGGTCCGTACGCGGGCACCGTCGTCGGTGACAGTTTTGCCATCGGGCTCTTCGATGGCTCGTTTGTCTATCTCCTCACCGGCAAGCTGGTGGGCGATACCCTCCGAGGCGTTTTCCATGCGGGGCTTCGGACCGAGACGCCATGGACAGCGGTGCGAAGCAGGGGACCGACCCACCTCAAATCACCGACTGAGGTTTCCCGAGCCGACACGACCGTGCCGCTCCGGTTCGAGTTCCCCGACCTCCAGGGCCGGCTGGTACGGAACGACGATCCGCGTTTCAGGGGCAAGGTCCTGCTGGTGGACATCCTCGGGACCTGGTGCCCCACCTGCCACGAGGCGACACCAGAGCTGTTACGCCTCTACCGGCGATATCACCCCCGTGGACTGGAGGTCGTCGGGCTCGCCTTCGAGACGACAGGCGACACGGCCATCGATGGACGGCAGGTCCGCCGCTACCGCGACAAGTTCAGCGTCCCCTTCCCTCTGCTCCTGGCCGGCCTCAACGACAACGAGTCGATCGCGGCGGCCCTGCCGCAGTTGCAGGACGTCACGGCGTTTCCCACCGCAGTATTCGTGGGACGGGACGGCCGGGTGCGGCTGGTCTACGCCGGCTTTCATGGCCTGGCAGCGGGTCCGCAACACGCGCGGCTGGTTCGGGAATTCGAAAGGGAGATTGAAAAACTACTGAGAGAGAACGCTTTTTAACTTCACGCTCGGAAGCTTTGCGTCGGGGTCCACCCGCAGCTCGATCCATTCGCCCGCGAGCGCGTGACCGGGCACCCCGCACATGAGCCAGTACCATCCCGCTTCGTCGGCAACGAAGGTGCTCTGGTCCGTCCGGCCCGGCGCAAGCCCTTCGATGACCATGCGCGTCATGGCGTTGCTGAACGCGGGCCGTCCGCCCTCCAGTGGGAGCTTCTCCCGCTGAACCATCACCACGATGCTGTGGGGAGACGCAGTATCGGCGTTGCGCCAGTTCCATTTGACGGTCCAGCCTACGGGCACGACGATCCTGGCTTCGCCGTTCCGGTAACCGTTGATGAGCGCAGAACCAGCATTCGGCTGGGTGGTGATCTCGAGAGTGAGCGTGACGGTCTTGTTGGCAGAGTCTGTCGCGAGCCAGTCCGGAGGGCTCGGCCTCGGGCGCGGCAACGGCGCTGCCGCAGCCGGGGCCGGAGTCGAGACCGGGGCTGGCTCAGTCGAGGAACTTCGTTGCCTACCGGCACACGCGAGGGCTGCGGCAAGGGCCGCCGTCGCAGGCATCCGAAACGAACGAGGCATCTGAATCATTGGGCGGGCTCTGGCCCTGAGTTGGAGTCGTCTATACCTTGCGACTTCGCTCACGTGGAAAATTATACCCGAGGAGCCTCGTGATGGCGGGATTGCTGTCGAGAGAGCGAATCATCGCCCAGCCCGGTTTCAACCGGTGGCTGGTGCCTCCTGCCGCCCTCGCCATCCATCTCTCGATCGGGATGGCGTACGGCTTCAGCGTGTTCTGGCTGCCGCTGAGCCGATCCATCGGGATAACCCAGCCCGCGCCAGGCGACTGGAAGATCAGCACGCTGGGGTGGATGTTCACCCTGTTCTTCGTCTTCCTTGGCTCCTCCGCCGCCCTGTTCGGGGCCTGGCTCGAGCGGGTCGGACCGCGGAAGGCGGGTGTGGTGGCCGCCTTCTGCTGGTCGGGCGGATTCATGATCTCGGCGCTGGGCGTCCACCTCCACCAGATCGGGCTTCTCTGGCTCGGCGCCGGTGTGATCGGTGGATGCGGGCTCGGCCTGGGATATATCTCGCCGGTCTCAACTCTGATCAAGTGGTTTCCTGATCGGCGCGGTATGGCGACCGGAATGGCCATCATGGGGTTCGGCGGGGGCGCCATGATCGGGGCCCCACTGGCGGACATCCTCATGAAGCATTTCGCCACACCCACCGACGTCGGCGTGGCGAAGACCTTCATCGCGATGGGGCTGATCTATTTCGTCGCCATGATGTGCGGAGCGTTCGGCTACCGCCTCCCACCTCCGGGATGGAGACCGCTGGGGTGGACGCCCCCGGCACTCCGGAGCGCAATGATTACCAGCCGGAACGTGCATGTGAGCCAAGCCTGGCGCACCCCGCAGTTCTGGCTCCTCTGGATGGTGCTGTGCATGAACGTGAGCGCCGGTATCGGTGTCATCGGCATCGCCTCGCCGATGATCCAGGAGATCTTCGGTGGGCGTCTCATCGGTGTGCCCGGATCGCTCAACGAGCTCACCCAGACGCAGAAGGCGCAACTCGCCACCATCGGCGCAGGCTTCGCCGCACTCCTCAGTCTGTTCAACATCGGCGGCCGGATCGGCTGGGCCTCACTCTCGGACTACATCGGTCGGAAACGCACCTACTTCATCTTCTTCGCACTCGGAATCCTGCTGTATGCCTCCGCCCCATTCGCCGGCCGCGCCGGCCATGTGACGTTTTTCGTGCTCATTTTCTGCCTGATCCTCACGATGTACGGTGGGGGGTTCGCCACCATTCCCGCTTATCTGGCCGATCTGTTCGGCACCCAGTACGTCGGAGCGATTCACGGGCGATTGCTCACCGCATGGTCTACCGCCGGCATCCTCGGACCGGTGCTGGTCAACTACATCCGGGAATACCAGATCGGCCGGGGAGTGCCCAACGCGCAGGCCTATAACGTGACGATGTACGTGCTGGCCGGCTTGCTGGTCATCGGCCTCCTCTGCAATCTCGCGGTCCGGCCGGTCGAGGAGCGGTATTACATGACGTCGGATGACCTGGCCGACCCCCGCGGCACCCCTCGCCGCACGGCCCAGAGTGGCTGACCCCCGCGTTGCATAATCATGATGCCGGTGGAATATTCTTGCGACCCGAGATGGCCCTACGACATTAAGGAGTCTGACCTTTGACCGGCGGAGAAACCTCGTTTAAGCCTTCCCAATCGAGCTGGGTGCTGGTCGGCCTAGCCTGGTCGCTGGTCTCGATTCCGCTTCTCTGGGGCATCTGGCAGACCGTCAAGAAGGCCGCCGTGCTGTTCCGCTGACCAGGATCGGGAAAGCGGGCGCTGAACCAGCGGCCCCACATTTGAAGTGCAAACGATTGCACTCCATGCGGTTGCATCATTATACCCCGATTTACTCAGTTGGGTGTCAGGAAACAGGCCCTTGACGCCACGGGCGGCGTAGTAAGATTGTAACCCGTTAATCACTTAGAGCCACTTGAGCTAGTCGGTGCGCCGCGATGGATTCTCTCACCCGCGGCCGCCGCTGCCGTCATGCTACAGCGTCCCTTTCCAGTAGCCGATCCGGGCCCATCGGTAACCAACCGGGCTCGCCGTGCCGCCGCGCTGCACGGCCACCGTACTTGACCCTGCCCCTGAGGAGAGTGCCCATGAGGATCAGTTCGCGTTGGTGGCTGGCCCTAGCGTTGATGGCCGTCGCCAGCCCGGCCGCCGCACAAGGTGCTGGTGACTGGACCACGTACGGCGGGAACGACTGGAATCAACGGTACTCGAAACTGAAGGCTATCACCACGGCGAACGTGTCCCAGCTGGGGCCCCGCATGGTGTTTCAGACCGGCATCGCCAAGCTCGGCTCATTCGAGAACACGCCGATCGTGGCGAACGGGATCATGTACGTGACCACCCCGTACAACACCGCCATGGCCTACGATCTGAATACTCACAAGGAGCTCTGGCGGTACGAGCACAAGCTGGGCACCACAATCTTCTGTTGCGGACCGAACAACCGCGGCCTCGGGATCCACGGCGGCGCCCACCTCTACATGGGCACTCTCGACGCGCATTTGGTGGCGCTCGATGCCAAGACCGGCAAGGTGCTCTGGGACAAGGAAGTGGCCGATCCCTCCTACGGATACAGCATCACCCACGCCCCCCTCGTCATCGGCGACAACGTGATCGTCGGCGTGTCCGGTGGTGAGTACGGCATCCGGGGACATGTCACGGCCTACAATGCCATGAGCGGGGATCAGGTCTGGCGCTGGTACTCGATCCCGGCCCCGAAGGGCGACGCGACGTTTGATGAGAAAGCCCCGAACGGCTGGTGGGGCACCTGGGCGCCCAAGGCGGAGCAGAATGACCTGCACCGCGACATCGCCAAGGAGAAAGCGGACAGCGGCAAGTACGCCGATGCCTGGCAAAAGGGCGGCGGCGGCGTGTGGACCACCCCGGCGTACGACAAGGACCTCAACAGCATCTTCGTCTCGGTGGGCAATCCGTCACCGGACCTCGATGGTAGCGTCCGCCCCGGCGACATTCTCTACACCGATGCCATTGTGGCGATCGACGCCACCAGCGGCAAGACCAAGTGGTACTACCAAACGGTTCCTCACGACGTCTGGGACCTCGACGCGACGTCTCCGCCGGTCGTTACGACGGTGGGTGGCAAGAAGGTCGTGGTCCACGCCGGCAAGACCGGCTGGGTCTACGTGCTGGATGCGGAGTCGGGCAAGCTGGTGCGCAGGAGCGAGAACTTCGTGCCGCAGGAGAACATGTTCGCCCTCCCGAGCGACAAAGGCACCCGCATGCTGCCGGGGGCCAACGGCGGCTCCGAGTGGTCGCCCATCGCGGTCGATCCGACCAGTGGCTATGCGTTCGTGGCCGCCTTGCATCAGCCAATGAACTACATCACGCACAATGCGCCGTTGGAGAAGGGCAAGCTCTGGCTGGGCTCGGCGTTCGTCGCCATTCCGGGCGAAGAGCAGTACGGGCTCTACTCCGCGGTTGATCTCAAGACCGGCAAGATCGCCTGGCAGAACAAGGTGCCCCAGCCGATGATGGGCGGCGCCCTGGCCACGGCCGGCGGACTCACTTTTACCGGTGAGGGCAACGGCAACTTCAACGCCTACAGCTCCCGGACAGGCAAGCTGCTCTGGCAGTTCAACGGCGGCGCCGGCTGCAACTCCGCCCCGATGACTTTTATGCACGGGGGCGAGCAATTCATCGCCGTGGCATGCGGCGGCAATTTCCAGCTGAGCTATCCGCTCGGTAACGCGGTCTTCGTCTTCGGCCTGCCGAAGCGCACCGCAATGAAGAAGTAAGCCACTGGCAACGGCCGGCGGGAGCTCGATGTCCGGGCTCCTTGCCGGCCGGTTTGTTTGAGCTATGGCAGTCAATCGGTGGTGGTGGGCAACCCTCGTGATTGTGGCCGGAAGCGCCGTCGCGTCAAGCGGGTGGCCGGGCCAGGAGCCCGAACGGCACTGGCTCGCTGTCAACGGCAACGACTGGAAGCGGATGGGGCCGGATGCCCGGCTCGCCTATGTCGAGGGTTTTCTCGCCGGTGCGGCATTGAGTCAGGCCGCCGGCGGAGCCCGGGATTCGGGGGGCGTCAGAACCGAACTCGAGCAGCTGGGTCGGAGCGGCCGGTTTCGTTTTCCCTTCGCCGCGAATGTGTATGCAAGTCGCATGAGTGATTACTACTGGTGGAAGGACCACCTACCCCTGCCCACGTGGTACGCTTTCCTGGAGGTGAACACGACGCTCGGTCGTCCTATATCCGATTCAGTGCCTTAACGTCGCGGGATTTTGTTGGTGCCCGGTTTTTCGTCCCGAAGTTTGGCTGTCGTTGGCGGTCATCCTTACTCTGAGGGAGACGCACCTATGAAGCGAGTCGCACTGTTGTGTTTGGGTTTGGCGGTGGGAGCGGCGAGTGCCGCCGAGGCACAGCTGACCATGCAAATGGGCAACGGCTGGAGCTTTACATTTGCCGGTAACGTGAACGCGTTCCTCGTGTACGACGACATCAACAGCGCGGGTGTCGACCCGCTCGGCGGCAAGGGCGCAGCGGGGATCCGTACCGGCTTGCTCCCCGCCTTCGCCGTGTTTGATGCGAAGGGCAAGGAAGGCTCGACGGATCTGGGCGTGCACTTTGGCTTCGCGCCCCAGATTCAGTGCGGATACAACGCGCCTCCTGCCGGTGGTGCCGCCACCAGCGGGGCCAGCGTGGGTGGTCAAGGCCACGACTGCTTCGGGGCGCAGATCGACATGCGTCAGGTCTACCTAACGGTCGGTGGCGCTTGGGGCCAGATCCTCGCCGGTCGTGAGCTCGGTCTGTTCGGCCGCCAGAACATCCTCAATGACCAGACCCTCTTCGGGGTCGGCGCCACCGGTGGCGCGGCCGGCCAGGGCACCACGCTGGGCCGGATCGGCTTCGGGTACATCTACCCGCAGTTCAAGGCGCAGATGACCTACAGCAGCGCGCCGGGCCGTCCGTTCAACTTCTCCGTCGGCTTGTTCCAGCCGGCGCAGAACCCGCCGTTCCTGACGGTTCAGGTTCCGCGGGTCGAGGCTGAGGGCGTCTGGACGGGGGGCAACAGCAAGGTCTGGGTCGGCGC
>JAXDMF010000134.1:0-6335 GCA_034666205.1 Gemmatimonadales bacterium | reverse complement strand
GGACGGGTTCGCGTATTCCGATTTGATGACGCCCATGCACGCGGTGATCGGCGCTGATGGTGATCCGGTTGCTGCCGGCGCCGAGCCGACGGCACGGGCCGAGATCCGGCTCTTCACCGCTGCCGTGCTCCGGCAGATCCCGGAGGAGCCGCTCCAGCCCGTTCCCCTCGGAGCAGTCTGGCTTGCGTCGGACAACGACGTCGTGCAGGCGCTCCGCATGGACGGGTTCACCACCGGAGACCGTCCCACCGGCATCCCGGTCGGACTCTATGCCGCCGGGGGCTTCGACTGCCCGGTGTATCTGGACTGCGACTTCTTGCTGGGTCCCGAGGCGGCTCACCTCAACATCACCGGAGTATCCGGCCTCGCTACCAAGACCAGCGCGGTCGAGTTCCTGCTGGGCAGCATCTTCCAGACTTTCCCCTCGCACAAGGGAACCGTCGCAGCCCTCTGCTTCAACGTAAAGGGTCCTGACCTCTGCTTCCTCGACCAGCCCGGGACGCTCGGGGAGGAGGATCTACGGCAGTACGCCCGCCTCGGTCTTCAACCGGAACCCTTCGCCAATGTTCGCTACTATGCCCCGTTGAAACCCGATGGGGTGAACCTGAATACGCTGCGGACCCATGAGGCGCTCTCGGGAAATACCGAGCCGCTCGTGTGGGGTTTGCGTGAAGTTCTGGACTACGCGGAGGTCGTGCTGAACCGGGACGACATCGACGCCAAAGCCGACGCCTTCATTGATTTCCTGGCGGAGCGCGTCGTGGGCCGGGAGTATCAGGATGAGATGCTGCGACGAAAACCCTTCCTGGTACAGAGCTTTGCCGACCTGGAGGAGTTCTTCCGCGCCATCTTCGATTTCATGGAGCTGCTGGGGAAGGGTGGGGAGGTGTGGAAGACACACCATGTGGCCACGATCCGGAAGGTGCGGAACCGGCTCAGTAATATCAGCACTCGCTCCAAGGGCCTCGTGACCGATGACGGCGTAGCCAGTGATCTGCCATGGGGGCGCTTCGAGGATCGCAGCGTGCATGTGATCGACGTGGCCGGTCTCGATCCGCTCGCGCAGGATCTGGTCTTTGCGCGGGTGGTTTCGAAGCTCAGGGAACATCTCGAGCGGCGAGACCTCGGCGTTGACCATGTCGTCGTGTTCGTGGATGAGCTGAACAAGTATGCGCCCGCCGACGGGCCCGACACGTACGTCAGAAAGATGCTCATCGATCTCTCCGAGCGGGGACGCTACCTGGGCCTGGTGCTCTTCTCGGCCCAACAATTCCGCTCCCAGGTGCAGCGCAGAGTAGTGGGGAACGCCGGCACCGCCATCTACGGCCGCATGGATTCCGACGAGCTCGCCACGCCCGGGTACGCCACTCAATCGCCGGCAACCAAGATCAAGCTGGCCACATTGCCCAAGGGCGAGTTGATGCTCCGCCACCCGCACTTCACCCAGCCGATCTTCGTCAAGTTCCCCCGACCCGCGGTGCTAAACAGCCGGGAGGGCATCGAACGTTTCCCCCCGGCCGGGGAGCTTCCTTTCGAGGATGCGGTGGTGCGTCAGATGCGACGGCTCGACCGACGGGTGTCCTCGGAGGCCGTTCGCGCGCTGATCGACGGACGACGGGAGGAGGATGTGCGCCGGGCCCTGTCCGCTACCCGCCGCGAGCGTCCGGCTGACGCATATGCCTTCTTTACCGCGTGTCTCGGCCGTCGGGTCAATGGAGAGGTCGTAGCCGCCCGACGGGGGATTCCCGTTCTCAAGCGCGCCGACGATTCATACGGGGGGTAGCCCCGCCGCCGGTGCGTTAACTGCTTGCTCTTTACCGCTTTTGGGCCCATTCTCCACCCGTGAAACTGGCCCACATCGCGGACCCCCACCTGGGCATCCGGCAGTACCATCGGCAAACCTCGGCAGGCATTAATCAGCGGGAAGCCGACATTGCCCAAGCCTTCCGCACCGCCATTGACGGCGTCATCGCCGCTCGACCCGACGCCGTTGTCGTCGCGGGGGATCTCTTTCATTCCGTCCGCCCCAGCAACTCCGCGATAGTCTTTGCCTTTCGCCAGTTCCAGCGGCTACGCGAGGCGCTGCCGGGGGCGCCCATTGTCCTCATCGCCGGTAACCACGATACCCCGCGAACAGTAGAGATCGGTTCGATCCTGCGGCTATTCGAGGAGCTAGGTGTCGACGTGGCTACCGATGAGCCGCGCCGGCTGGTATATCCCGAGCTCGACCTCAGCATCTTTGCGATACCTCATCAGGCGATGCGATCCGCCGAGCCACCCACGCTGCAACCGGAAGGCCCCCAAAAACACCAAGTGCTGGTGGCACACTTTGAGGTCGAGGGGGAATACCCGCTGGGCCATGTCGCCACCGAATACGGGGCCGCTCCCGTCACTCGCCAAGAGCTCCATTTGAAGGATTGGACCTACGTCGCCCTGGGGCATTACCACACGCAGCATCAGGTGGTAAAAAATGCCTGGTATGCCGGAGCTCTCGATTACATCGGGCCCAACATCTGGGGCGAGGCCGCCGACGAGGTCGACCACGGCTCTCATGGCAAGGGGTGGCTCCTGGTCGATCTGAAGTCGGGCCGGGTGGAGCGACGCCCGGTGCCCGCAGCTCGCGCGATCCTCGACCTCGAGCCGGTAAGGGCGGAGGGCAAGTCCGCCGAGGCGGTGGACGCTCTGATCGCCGAGCGTATCGCCTCCGTTCCTGGTGGCATCTCCGACCAGATCGTGCGGCTGCGGGTGTTCGACATTCCCCGGTATGTGGCTCGCGAGCTGAACCACGCGGAGGTGCGGAGGTTCAAGGCCGAAGCCTTGCACTTCCAGCTCGACTTCCGGAGACCGGAGCTCCATCGGACGACCGGAGCAGGAGCACCGGGCCGGAGGCAGACCCTGCCGGAACTGGTAAGTTCCTACTTAGAAGGCAGACCCCTCCCTGCCGAGCTCGATCGGGCGGCGTTCGTGCGGCTGGGGCGGGAACTGATGGATACCGTCGAGCGCGATCTGGCGGGGGGCTGATGCGGATCGATCGCCTGCGCCTGCAGAACTTCCGCCAGCATGAGAACACCGAGATCGAGTTTGGTCCCGGTCTCACCGGTATCATCGGTCCCAATGGCGCCGGCAAGACCACGCTCCTCGAGGCGATCGCCTGGGCCATGTATGGAATGCCGGCGGCGCGGGGGAGTCGGGAGACGCTTCGACGCCGTGGCGCGTCGCCGAAGGCCAGAGTGGCGGTGGAACTCGACTTCACCCTCGGCGCTCATCGATATCGCATCGTGCGTTCCCTCAACAATGCAGAGCTCTACCAGGATGGAGATCCCTCGGCCATCGCCAACAGCATCGGCGCGGTCACCGAGCGGGTAACCCGACTCCTGGCCATGACTCGCGAGCAGTTCTTCAACACCTACTTCACCGGGCAGAAGGAGCTCGCCGTCATGGCGGCGATGAGCGCGCCGGAGCGGGCCCAGTTTCTGTCCCAGGTCCTCGGCTACGAGCGGCTCCGCATCGGGCAGGAGCGCTTGAAGGAAAGGCGATCGTCGTTGCGCGCCCGGCTTGAAGGACTGCGGGCGGGACTCCCTGACGGGGTGGAGTTGGATGCTGCCAGGAAGCAGGCCGATGACCGTCTGGAGGCCGCCGGAAGAGCAGAGACGGCAGCCGCTACCGCCAGCGAAGCCGCGGAGCAGCGCCTGGCTGCCATCCGTCCCCAGTGGGAGAACCTGCAGCACCTGCGCGAGGCGGCAATGGCCCTCGAGGCGGAGATCAAGCTCGCCGACCAGAAGGCCGTTGCGACATCGGAGCGCCTGGCGCGGCTCGAGCACGACGCCGCCGAGGCCGCTTCGGCGCGGCAGAAGCTCGATGAGGTTCGCCGGCGTCTCACCCCGCTTCCCACTCTCCGGGAGGAGGCCCAAGCGCTCGAACGTCAGGCTGAGGCGTACGCTGCCCGCAAGAGCTACCAGGCCCAGCTGGAGGAGGTGCGGGCCCATCTCGCCTCCATCCAAGAACGGATCTCTCGGGTACCCTCGAAGCAGCTTCTCGACGAAGCGCTCGAGCGGGTCAACGCTGGGCGCGCATCGCTTACGGCTGCCAGTCTCGAGTCGGAAGAGCAGCGAACCGTCTGGGTTCGCGATGCCCAGGATGCCAAAACCAAGCGGCAAGGGCTCCTTGATCACTACCAGGAGCTGAAGGAACAGCGCCAGCGAATCGTGAAGGCGGGCGTCGAGGGAGTCTGTCCCACCTGCGCCCGCCCTCTTGGTGTGGAGTATGCCAAGGTGCTGGAGCTGCTCGACCGCCAGATCGAGGAGGTTCGCTCCAACGGCAACTTCTACAAGCAGCGGATCGACCAGCTGCAGCAGGAGCCCGCGCCGCTCGCGGACGTCGATCAGCGGAAGCTTGTCCTGGAGCGAGAGCTCTCCGAGGCCACCGCACAGGTGGGACGACTCCACGCCCAGGCCCATGAGGCCGGTCCTCTACGAGAGGAGCAGCAGCGGCTGCTGCTACGCGTCGCCGAGCTGGAAGGGGCTCTCGAGGGGCTGGCCGATTCTTACGACCAGGCCCGGCATGAGGCGGTGATTCGCGAGACCCGGACGCTCGAGCCGCTCGCCCTGCAGGCAGAGCGGTTTCGGGTGGTGGCGGAACGAAGCGAGGCCGTCGCCCTGGAGCTCCAAGGCGCGCGGGCCGCCGTGGCCGAGATCGCGGGGGCCATCGCCGACCTGAGGACCCGCCTGGGTGGTCTCGGATACAGCGAGACGACGTTCAAGAACTTTCGGGACGCTGAGCAGGCGGCGGAGCGTGCCCGCCGCGAAGCCGAGCTGGCCACGGTACGCGCGAAGGCCGAACATAGTGCCGCGGTCGAGGCAGTGGAGGCAGTCATTCGGCGCCAGGCGGAGCGGGACGAACGGGAGCGGGCGGCCACCGAGACCGCCGGGGAGCTCGCACTGCACCAAGAGCTGGACCGCGCGCTTACCGATCTGCGCGACGATCTCAATTCGAGCCTGCGTCCCGACCTGTCCGACCTTGCATCCGGTTTCCTCAGCGACCTTACTCATGGGCGCTATGTTGAGCTCGAGCTCGACGAGGACTATTCCGCGACGGTGCTTGATGATGGTGATCCCCAGACCGTCATCTCGGGTGGGGAGGAGGACGTAGCCAATCTTGCGTTCCGGTTGGCGATCAGTCAGATGATCGCTGAGCTGGCTGGGCAGCCGCTGTCCTTACTCATCCTCGACGAGATCTTCGGCTCCCTGGATGATGCTCACCGCAGCGCCGTGACAGACCTGCTCCGAAGCCTGGCCGATCGCTTCTCCCAAGTCATCCTGGTCACCCACATCGAATCGTTGCGCGAGAGCGTCGACCATGTGGTGCGGGTTGGCTTCGATCAGGCAACCGGGGTGGCCACCGTGCGAGACGAGCAACAGGGAGACCGTGATGTGGCGGCCTGATCGAAGCGTCCGCGGTCCCGACCGGCCCACCCTGCGAGACATCGAGTCGCTGAATAGAGTCTTCGCCGACGCGTTCACCGACCGTTACAGCCGGGACGGGCTGGTGGGCGTGCGGGTTCCCCAGCTCAATACCCTGGTCTGGCGCTACGCGCTGGAGGACGCCGGAGATGGATCGATGGTCTGGCGTGACGTCGACGGCCAGATGGTGGGGTTCAACATGGTTCACCGATCGGGCACGGAAGGATGGATGGGGCCCCTGGCAGTACGCCCCGACCGGCAAGGTGAAGGCATCGGGTCCGCCATGGTGCGTACCGGAATCGAATGGCTGCGGGCGCAGGGAGCTACGACCATCGGCCTGGAGACGATGCCGAGAACCGTGGACAACATCGGGTTTTACAGCCGGATCGGATTGGTGCCGGGCCACCTGACCGTCACGCTGGTGCGTGACGTGCCCCGGCGCGCGGCGGGAACAGCCGAGATGCTCTCATCGTCCGGAACCGCTTTTGAACAGCGTCTGGAAGAGTGCCGCGCCCTGACCGGCCGCATCCTTCCGGGTGTGGACTTCACCCGGGAGCTCGCTCTCACTCGCGAGCTTGGTATCGGAGACACGACGCTGTGTCGGGACGGCCGGAGCCTATCCGGGTTCGCCCTGTGGCACTCGACTCCACTAGCCGCCGGACGGCCCAAGGATGAGCTGCGGGTCCTCAAGTTGGTGGCGTCGAACCCGGACACCTTCGAGCGCCTGGTGCAGGCGCTTCAGCTTTCCGCAGTCAATGAACGGGTGAGCCGGATCGCCCTCCGCTGCCAGACCGAGTTCGCCCAGCCATACCTTCGTCTCATCGACCTCGGCTATCGAGTTCACTGGACTGATCTCCGGATGCTGCTCCAGGGCTT
>JAXDMF010000133.1:0-3966 GCA_034666205.1 Gemmatimonadales bacterium | reverse complement strand
GAGTCGAGCACCGTCAGGATATTGGGGTGTTGCAGGCCGGCAGCGAGATGGATTTCCCGCTGGAACCGTTCGGGTCCGAGCGCAGCCGCCAGCTCAGGCCGCAACAGCTTGAGGGCTACGGGGCGGCCATGGCGCAGATCCCGGGCGAGGTACACCGTCGCCATCCCGCCACGTCCGAGCTCTCGCTCGATCTCGTACGCAGCCCCGACACTGGATTGAAGGCGCTCTAGCGGATCTCCCATCGAGAGCCTCGACCAGGGTACTGTATAGCATACGGTCATTTGGGCGTTGGAACCAGCACACCTCGGCTGATAAATTCCCAGCATGACATCGACCTCCGAGCCGTCCCCGGACCAAGGTATTTCCGAACCGCGGCCCCTGGTCAAACGCTACGCCGGCATAGTGCGTCTGGCTCATTGGCTCAACGCCGTGTTCCTGGTCGGCATGGTCGCGAGCGGGCTCCAGATCTACAACGCCTACGCCCACTTCGGGATCCGGGGTGACCTCCTGCCGGTGCCCAACCCACTGGATGGCCATCCGGTACCCAACTGGGCCCGACTCGGCGGCTGGCTGGCCGGAGGGCTCAACTGGCATTTCCTGCTCGCCTGGCCCTTTGTCATCACTGGCCTCGTCTATCTCGCCTTTCTCCTGATCTCCGGAGAATGGCGCTCCCTCGTTTTTCGCCCGAGGGACATCGGCCCTGCCATCCAGATGCAGCTGTACTACCTGAAGCTCCGCAAGGATCATCCAGACCAGGGCAAGCACAACGCACTACAAAAAGGGGCTTACACCTTCATCGTGGCGCTCGGTGCCATCTCGGCTCTCAGCGGCTTTGCCATCTACAAGCCGGTGCAGCTCGCCTGGCTTACGAGTGCTTTCGGTGGCTACGAGCTTGCCCGCTACTGGCACTTCGTGGCGGTATGGCTGTTCATCGCTTTCACGCTGCTGCACGTGAGTCTCGTGTTCCTGGTGGATCCGGCTTCGCTCCGGGGCATGATCACCGGTTGGTACCGGGGAAGATTTCCCAGCCATGACTGAGCCTTCCGGCATCACCCGGCGCGATTTCTTTCGACTTGGAGCGGTAGCTGGACCGGCAGCGATCGTGGCAGCATGCGGATGGGACGGGGGATCCGCCCTCGAGCCCGGGCTCAGGGCCTTCAGTCGGATCAATGACTGGGTGGGAGAGAAGTTGATCCAGTCCCCAACCCGGCTGGCCAAGGAATATCCGGTGTCGGCCAGAACCCAGCTGGAGAATTTCCCGTCGTATTCGATCACCTACAACCGTACCGGGGCGTTTCCTTCACCCGCGAGTCTGAAGGACTGGGCCTTGGCGGTGGGTGGCCTGGTACATAAGCCGTTGCGGCTGACCCGAAGTGCCATCGAGGCGATGCCCAGGGTCAGCTACACCGTTAAACACCACTGCGTCGAAGGCTGGACCGCAATAGCCACCTGGACTGGTGTCCCCCTCTCGACAATCGTGGCGATGGTCCGCCCGGCCGAGCAGGCCCGGTATCTCCGCTTCGATTCGTTCGACAGTGATTACTACAACGGGTGGGATCTCAAGAGCGCCATGCATCCGCAGACGATCCTGGCCTATGCCTACAACGACCAGCCGCTGATGATGAACCACGGCGCTCCCCTTCGGCTCTACTCCCCCATTAAGCTGGGGTATAAACTCACGAAGTACCTGACAGGTGTGACGTTCACCTCCGAGCGCCCGGGCGGCTACTGGGAAGATCGCGGCTACCCCTGGTTCGGCGGCGTTTAATCGAGACCCTCCTCCGCCAGCGATACGTCGGCGGTCCCGTCCGGGCCGTAGCGGACCCGGACCAACCAGGGCCGGCAACACACCTGGCAGTCCTCCACGTATTCCTGAACACTTCCGCTGCCCGGATCCAGGGCGATCTCGTTGATCTCGCCGCAGTACGGACAGTGGACGACTGCGTCGATTTCGGCGGTACCGTCTCCCAGAGGGAATTCCTCATTCAGATCATCCGGCAGGTTCATAGATCTCCTTCGATTGTTCCGGCATGAGGGCAAGGGTTGGGCTCACGCTCCTTCTCCTCGGAGCCCGGCTCGTGGCGGTGCCTGCCCTAACCGATCCTGTGTCGGGGCCGACCCCATCCTCCGTGCATCTGGCGACGCCTCCCGCTTACCTCGTCCTCGCGCCGCTGTTCACGCTGTGGGACGGGGCTTCGATGCTCAGCATGAGCCGGCTCTACGGGCTGCTCATCGGCTTGGCACTGCTGTACCTGCTGTGGCGGATCGGGCGGGCCTTCCGGCCGCGACCAGGCCATTCCCTCATGCGGGAGCTGCGTACTCTCGCAGTATCTCTGGTTCTGTTCCTCACGTTCCTGATCACAGGGGCGGTATGGCACCGCCCGATGCTTGCCTTGGCCGGAGTCGAGCCGGGTGAGCTCGTGGTGGACTTTCACAGCCATACCAACGTCTCTCACGACGTACGGAACACCTGGATGCGCGGGTTCGACACCGAGGCAAATCGACGCTGGCACCACCGGGCAGGATTCGACGTCGACTTCATCACCGATCATAACACGGTCGCGGGGCTGAAAGTGCCGAGCCGGAGGCCGAATCAACCGGTTATCTGCCCGGGAATCGAGGTGAGTGCCTGGCGATCGCACATCGTGCTGCTGGGCGACTCCTTGCCGGTCGATCGGAACCGGTACAACGGCTCACTCGACGCGCTGCTCACGCTGTTACGGGTCAGCGACTCTGCCTACGGCGCGCTCTCGGTCGCTTCGCTGCCCGAGTACCGGAACAACCAATGGGGGCGGCTCGACACCCTGGTCGCCGCGGGGCTCGACGGCTTCGAGATCGTGAACGCCGCTCCCAAGGCCAACGAGCTCGTTCGCGCTGACCGCGACTCAGTCATAAGAGTCGCGCGCTCCCGGAATCGATTCGTTGTCGGGGTGAACGATAACCATGGCTGGGGTGCCACCAGCATGGTGTGGAATCTGGTCCGGGTAACCCGGACTCAGACAGGTAGCGACAGCTGCAGCGCCGTGCTGGGTCGGCTACAGGATGGGTTTGGGGCCGTGCAGGTGATCGAGCGGCATCGCCTTCGGCCGGATGATTGGTGGCCTATGTGGCTCACGCCTGTGGGGCTGGTTTGGGAGACCTGGCGCAGCATGGGATGGATATTGACTGCGGCATGGATCGCCTGGATCTGGCTGTTTGCCGCAGGGAGGGTGTGGATTCGTAATCTCTTGCGTCCGGCTCATTTGAAGGTCAAGATAGCCAATGCTTCGTAGCCGATTTCTGGGAACCGGTTTCGCCGTGCCGGACCGGGTGGTCACCAACGACGAGCTCGCCGGGTTGATGGACACGACCGACGAGTGGATTCGCACCCGGACCGGGATCCAGAAGCGCCATTGGGTGAATGAGGGAGAGACCGGAGTAGACCTGGCCCACCGTGCCACCCAGCGGGCACTGGAGATGTCCGGCCTTGCTCCGGACGACCTGGACGCGATCGTCTATGCCACCTCGAGCCCCGACCACTTTGCTCCTGGCAATGGCGTCTACCTCCAGCGTCTGCTCGGAATCTCGACCATTCCGGCACTCGATGTCCGCGCGCAGTGTAGCGGCTTCATCTATGCGCTCTCGGTGGCAGATGCCTGGATCCGGACGGGTCAGTTCCGCCACATCCTGGTTGTTGGGTCCGAGGTCCAGTCCACTGGGTTGGATCTGTCTACTGAGGGCCGCCATATCGCGGTCATCTTTGCCGACGGTGCCGGCGCCGTCATCCTCGGCCCCGCCCAGTCCGAGGACGGCGGCATCCTGGCGTTCGATCTTCACTCGGAGGGCGCCCAGGCGGAGAAGCTGTGGGTGGATAGCCCTGGGTGCATGTATCACCCGAGGGTGTCGCCCGAGCACTTGCAGACGGGTCGCCAGTATCTGGAGATGGACGGGAGAGAGGTGTTCCGTCACGCCGTGGTACGGATGCCG
>JAXDMF010000132.1:0-4498 GCA_034666205.1 Gemmatimonadales bacterium | reverse complement strand
GAATGAGGTTGCCGCCCGTAATGCGGCTCGCAACGGCGTTTCGGACCGGGTCGAGTTCCTCGAGGGCGACGCGGCGGCGCTCGCCCCGCTGGTCGGCCCAGCCGATCTGCTGCTCTCCAACATCCTGCGGGCGGTCAACACGGCCCTGCTGCCGGTCATCGTCGGCGCAGTCCGTCCCGGCGGTGTCGCTATTTTCTCGGGAATGGAGCAGCCCGAGGCGGAGGAGTTCCGCCGAGTCTTGACCGATGCGGGCTTCACGCTGGAGCAGGAAACGCTCGATGCCGGTTGGTGGGGGGTCGCGGCCGAGCTCCCTCGATGAGGGTGTTGGTGGAGCGGGGCAGCGGGGCGGATGCCCTCTGGGCGGTTGGGCAGCGGGTAAGTCTGGATGAGAGCGAGGTGCACCATCTCCGGGTGCGCCGGGCCAAGGATCGGGAAATCGTGGAAATTCTGGACGGAGCCGGGCTCAGGGGAACCGGCCGTCTGCTGCAGGCCGGCAAGCAATGGTCAGTGGAGGTTCAGAGCGCGCACCACGAGCCCCGGCCTGCCGAGCTGACGCTCGCGGTTGCGGCAGGGGACCGCGACCGGTTTTCCTGGATGGTAGAGAAGGCGGTCGAGCTCGGTGTCACCCGCATCGTCCCGCTGGAGACTGGGCGCAGCATCGGCGTGGCCACTGGGATCAGGGCAGCTCACCTCCGTCGGCTCCGCCGACACGCCCTCGAGGCGACCAAGCAGTGCGGGGTGGCGTGGGCGGTGCAGGTTGAGGAGCCGCTCTCGTTCGCTGACTTTCGAGGGCGTCCCTTGGTCGGCTCGGGTTGGCTGGCCGATCGCGCGGGAGCTCCGCCGCCCACCCGCCTTGGCGAGAACGCGCTGACCGTGGTGATCGGTCCCGAGGGTGGGTTCGCCGACGCGGAGCGCACCGGGCTCGTTGCCGCGGGTTACCTGCCGATCGTGCTAGGTCCCCACGCGCTTCGGTTCGAGACCGCGGCGCTTGCCGCGGCCGCCCTGGCGACCACGGCCCGAATGCGAGGGAGCCATGACTGACTGCCTGTTCTGCAAGATCGTGGCGGGCGAGGTCCCCGCCAAGATCGTGAAGCGCTCCGCTGACGCGCTGGCCTTTCGCGATATCGATGCCAAGGCGCCGGTGCACGTGCTGGTGATTCCCACCCGTCACATCGCCGCGGTCCGCGACAGCCAGGGAGCCGATGGCGAACGGCTGCTCGGCCGGCTGCTCGCCTTCGCGGCTGAGGTGGCCGGCGAGCTCGGTCTCGATGGCGACGGGTATCGAATCGTGACGAACACGGGGAAGAACGCGGGGCAGAGCGTGGATCATCTCCACTTCCATGTTCTGGGTGGGCGGAAGATGACCTGGCCACCGGGATAGACTGTAAGGCGCCTTACCGCTTGCCCGACCTCCGGCCACCCGATAACTTCCCGAAATTATTCAGATGAATGCCCTTACCGGGCTTGAGAGGGGTGAGTCAGCGAATGCCAGAAGTCATCATTCACGATGACGAGAGCTTCGAGCGGGCGCTCAAACGGTTCAAGAAGAAATGCGAAAAAGCCGGCATCCTGTCGGATCTTCGCAAGCACCGGCATTTCGAGAAGCCAAGCGAAAAGCGGAAGCGGAAGGTAAACGCCGCGGTCCGCAAGACCCGAAGCGGTCCCCGTGTCCCCCGAGCCTAGCCTGTCGGCAAATTTGCGAGCCGCGCTCAACGCGGCGCGCAAGGCCAAAAACAAAGAGCGCATCCTCGTACTCGGTACCATTCTCGCCAATCTCAAGAACCGCGAAATCGAGCTACGGCGGCCCGCCTCGGACGAGGAGGTCGCGGACGTGCTACGGAAGGGGATCAAAATCAGGCGCGAGGCGGTCGAGCAGTACACGGCAGCGGGGCGCCAGGACCTTGCCGAGGTCGAAACCGCACAGATAAAGGTGCTCGATGAGTTTCTTCCGCCTGCGGTAGACCCGGAGGAGATCCGAGCGGCGGTGCGGACGGCAATTGCCGGTGGGGCACTGGACATGGGCAAGGTGATGTCGCAGATCATGCCGAAGTACAAGGGCCGGGCGGACGGCAAGCTGATCAACCAGATCGTGCGCGAGGAGCTCCAGGCGGGCTGATGTCTCAGGTGGATTCTCTCTCTCCCGACGGGGTGCAGGCCCAGATCCAGGGCGGCACCCCGTTGCCGTTGCAACCCGAGCACAGCACAGACGCGCTCGACACGCTCGAGTTCGACTCCGTGCTCCAGCTGGTGGCCGCCCATGCGGTCGGCCCGCTGGGCGCAGCGCGCGTGCTCGGCCGCAGACCGACAACCGATATCGAGTGGATCGGTGCCGAGCTGGCTTGCGTTGCCGAAGTTGCCGCGCTCTTCCGCCGGGGTGACAGCCTTCTGGCCGAGCCGATCCCCGACGTCACCCGAGCGCTGGGCCGCCTTCGGATCGAGGGTAGCGTACTCGAAGGAGTCGAGCTGGCAGCGCTACACCGCGTACTCGGCGCTGCGCGAAGCGTATCCCTCGACCTCAGGCGAGTGGCGGAGCTGGCGCCGCGCACCGCGCAGCTCATACAGCCACTTCCTGACAAGGCGATCGAGCGTCGGCTGGAGCAGTCGCTCGATCCTGACGGCAACCTGCTCGACAGCGCGAGTCCCGGACTCGCCGCGGCGCGGCGTGAGGTCCAGGCGGCCCGACAGCGTCTGCTGCGGCGCCTCGAAAGCCTCCTTCGCGGTCTCGGGCCCAGTGCCGCACCAGCCGATGCATCAGTGACGGTGCGGGGGAACCGCTACGTGATTCCAGTGCGGCGCGATTCCCGCAGCCGTCCACCAGGCATCATCCACGACGAGTCGGGCAGCGCGGGTACGCTGTTCATCGAGCCGTCGGAAACCATTGAGCTGGGCAACGCCCTGCGTGAGGCCGAGGTGGAGGAGGAGCGGGAGACGCTGCGGGTGTTGCGGGAGCTCACCGGCCTGCTTCGGCTCGAGCTCCCCGTCATACGGGGCGCAGTCGAGATGTGCGTCGCCGTGGATGACCTGGTTGCCCGGGGGCGTTACGCCGTCGCGGTCTCGGGCGAAATGCCCCAGGTGGAGCCCGCGCCGGCGACACTCCGGATCGTGAACGGCCGCCACCCACTGCTGCTCTCCGGTGCGCAGTCGGTGGTTCCGTTCGACCTCGAGTTGGACCAGGATCAGCGAACCCTGCTGATCAGTGGACCGAACACCGGCGGCAAGACGGTACTTCTCAAAGCCGTGGGCCTCGCGACTGCGCTGGCGGGGAGCGGCGTCATTCCTCCGGTTGGTGTGGGGAGCCGGCTCCCGATCTTCCGGCAGCTGTACGCGGACATCGGCGACCGCCAGTCCATCGCGGCCAGCCTTTCCACTTTCAGTGCGCACGTTCGCATGCTGCGTGGGGTGCTGGAGGATGCTGATGATCGTACGCTCGTGCTGCTCGACGAGATCGGGAGCGGCACCGATCCGGTAGAAGGAGCGGCCTTGGCAGCGGCAACGCTCGTCTTCCTTACCCGGAGGGGAACCATCACGCTGGCGACGACCCACCTGGGCGCCCTGAAGGACCTGGCCAGTCATGAACCGGGTGTGGTCAATGCGTCGCTCCAGTTCGACGCGGCGACACTGACGCCCACGTTCCGCTTCATGAAGGGGGTGCCGGGGCGCTCCTACGGCCTCTCGATCGCACGGCGCCTGGGCGTGGCCCGGGACATCCTGGATGATGCCGAGGCGCGGGTGCCGGACGCCGAGCGGAGGCTGGACGCCCTGTTGGCGGCCGTGGAAGAGCGGGAACGGCAGCTCCGGGCCGAGCAAGCGGCGACAGCCGAGCGGACGGTGGAGCTGGACTCGCTCGCCGCACGCCTGGGTGTGCAGGAGGTGTCCCAGGCCGCTCGTGAAGCAGAGCTCAAGCGCCGGGAGAAGGATGCCGAGCGCGAGGGCCGTCGACAGGCCCGCACCTATCTGATGGAGGCCCGACAGCGAGTGGAGGAGGCGCTCGGTGCAGCTCGCGGCGCCGCCGATGAGGCGGCAGCCCGTGAGGCGCGAAGGCTGGTGGAGGACGGGGTCAAGGAGGCGGGAGAGGCTTTGGAGAGGACGGAGGGGACGGAGGGGACGGAGAAGGCGGACGGGTGGACGGGCGGACAGGCGGACGGTTTTCAACCGGGCGATCGGGTCAAGGTATCCGGAGGTCCAACCGGTCAGGTCTTGGAAGTCCGATCCGACGGAAAGCTTGTCGTTGCCTCAGGAGCGATACGTATGGTAGTCGAACCGAATGCCCTAACCGCGGGCGCACCGTCCGCCACCACCCGCAGCGCGGGTACCCGGCCCGTCCGCCCGTCCTCTCCGTCTTCTCCGTCCTCTCCGTCCTCCCTCGAAATTGACCTTCGCGGCATGACGGGCGACGAAGCGGAGGTGGCCACCGTGGCCGCCGTGGACGCGGCCGTGTTGGCGGAGCAGCCCTTCCTCCGCATCATTCACGGCATGGGCACTGGGGTAGTACGCGAGA
>JAXDMF010000131.1:0-4604 GCA_034666205.1 Gemmatimonadales bacterium | reverse complement strand
ATCAGGAAAGCGTCGCAGGCCCTGTCGCGCGCTTTCCAACTCTGCCCGGTGGTCGCCCAGCCGGTGCAGAGCCGGTGCTTGATTGATCCAGTAGAACGGCGCCACCAGGAGAAGCCCGCGATCGGGGTCTACCCGGGAGAGGATGGTAAGGGCTTCGCGGGGACGGTTGACGAACAGTGCACTGCTGGCCGCCAGCGTATATCCCTCGACCGACGCGGGCGTCAATCTCATCAACTCCCGCGCTGCCTGAAGCCGGCCCCAGAGGTCGCCCCTGAGGTCGGCTTCGAGGCCGGCCAACACCGCCCGCTCGGCTGGGGTGAGTGTGGTCAAGTGCGCCTCCAGGCGCCGGACCAACGTATCTACCGCGGGCCAGCCGTCGCGGCGCGTTTCCACGTACGCCCGCATCAACAACGGGGTCATGTACCCGCTGTCGAGAATGGTGGCGCGCTGGAGACGGCGGAATACGTCAGCGATATCATCCCGGAAGAAGCTTTCCCATGCCTTGCTCACTTCGGTGTAGGCCTGGTAGGAGGGAGGCTGGCCGAGGGCTGCTGAGAACCCCCGGCTCGTTGTGTCTACCGCAGATGCCACTGCGGCGAGGACGTGCTCGCCCAGAATGGCGACCAGCTTGGAGGGAGCGGCGGCCGTGCCGCTGACCGGCTCCACTGCGCGGACGATCTTTCCGGTGGCGACGTCGATCACCCGCGCCAGCACCCGGAGACTGTCTCCTTCCTGGAACAGGTCACCCGAGACCAGCGTCCCCGCACCCGTCTCCTCCGCCAAGGCGATCGCCGGGTTCCGATCTCGCAGCAGCGCGGGAATCCCGCTCACGATCCGATTGGCCAGCGAGCTGGTCCGCGGATCCACCACTTCAAACTGGGTCGTACGCATGAGGCCTTGCGTTATCCAGTCCGCCGCCAGCGCGCCCAGCCCGACGAACGCACTGTCGCCGGTATGATTGGTGAGGGGAGCCACGACAATCCGGTTGGGAACGAGGAAAGGAGTACGCCGCGTGAGCAGGGTGATGAGGCCGGCACGGCGCCCCGGCGGCATCAGCATCAGGGCGACGGCTGCCGCGAATATCACGGCAGCAGCGCCGGCCAGTGCCCGCCTGCTCCAACGCGCGATCCCGGGGCTCGCGCCCGCACGGAGACGGTGGTACTGCTGAGCCGCCTTGGCCGCAGGACTGCGACGGGCCCGAGGCTGCCAGGCCCTGGCCGCCGACCGGTGCAGCGTCTCCCGCCGCTCCGGTGAGAGCAGATCGTAGGCGACCCGGCAGGTGATCTCGTGGGTAAACTCGTACAACCCTGGTGTCTCGGCAGCTCCGCGCACCATCCGTCGGGCGATTAGCTCCTCCAGCGCCACCGCACTCGCGGTGGGCCCGAGGCCGGAAACCTCCGGTACGAGGTCGGTATCGAAGCTCCGGCCGAGCACCGCGGCCGCCTCCACCGCTCGCCGGACCTCGGGTGCGAGCCGGCCTAGTCGCCGGCTCACAACCTCGCGAATCGTGGCCGGCAGCGGGATCGGTTGCGCTTCGTTGGTCGCCACCAATTGCCACGATCCCGATTCGGTCGGCGCGAGCAGCTCTTCATCCACCATCGCCGCGGTCAGCTCGATGGTGTAAAAGGGGTTGCCCCCAGCCTGGGCGTGTAGCCGCCGAGCCAGCCGTTGCCGCTCTGACGGGGGCAGCTCGAGCATCGAGCCGAGCAGGGTCTCGACCTCCCGCAGGCCGAGCAGTTGAAGTTTCAATCGGCGGAGGCGGGACTCGGAGGCGAGCTCGATGTAGGCGGAGGACGGCTCTTCCTCGCCGGTCCGGGCAGTCATCAGGAACAGGACGGCGGTGGACAGCCGGGCCGCGACGGAACGCAGAAGCCTTTGGCTGGGGGCGTCGGTTCGGGGTAGATCATCGATGTAGAGGATGACGGGTCGCTCCTCGCTTACGACCGTGAGGGCTTCGACCAGGGCCTCCTCGAGGGCCGAGTGACTGCCGTTCGCCTCGGGCAACCGGGGGAATCGGTCGCGCAGCGTCGGAGCCACCAGGCTTAACTCAGTCAGTGTCCTGGGCGAGGCCCCCGCAAGCCCGGGCGCCGATGCTAGAGTCGCCATGATCTCGCTGATGAGGGGGAGCCGGGTGGTCTCCAACGGCTCGTGACCACGGCCCCGCACCACGATCGGCTCCGGTCGCGCGCTCGCGAGCTGTCCCATAAACTCCTCGCACAGCCTGGTCTTCCCGATTCCCGCCTCACCCTCGACCAGGACCGAGGCAGTTCTGCCCCCGCGCACCCGCTCCCAGGCGGCGAGCAATTCCGCCAGGGCGGGCCCGCGTCCGACCAAATCGGGCGTGAACAAGGCAGCGGACCCAGGAGTGTGCTGCCCCCGCCCCCCCGCTGCCTCCCGCTCGAGCATCTTGCCTAGCTGAGCGAATGCCGGCGAGGGCTCCGATTCCAGGGCGCGCAGTTGGGAGCGGAAGGCGGCATGCCGCGCCAGCGCCTGCGCCGGACGACCGTCGAGGTGGATCAGCTCGATGAGATGCCGGTGGCCCTCTTCATCGAGCGGCAGCATCTCGGCCCAGCGTTCGGCCCAGCCAATACCCTGACTCCAGGCTCCGTTCCGTCGTGCCTCCTCGATCAACCGCAGAAGCGCCAGCCGCAAGCCCCGCCGCAGTCCTTCCCGCTCCGCCTCCACCCAGATCCGGAAGTCATCCCCTCCCATGTCGTCGAGGCCGAGCAGGAACTCACCTCGCCAGCGGGCTACGGCCTCTCGCCAGTGCCCTGCCGCCACGTCACTCTCGAAGGCGGCTGCATCCACACTGACGGTCCCCGCCGCGAGACCAACCTTGTCAGTCTCGGTGTCGAGCCCGTCACCCACGACGCGCTTCAACTCGAGCAGTGCCTGGCGCAGCGACTGCCGCCCCTTGGCCACGTCTCGCTCGCCCCAAAGCAGCTCGGCCAGCTCTCCGCGCCCGATCGCCTTGGGTGCCCGCCGGGCCAGATAGGTCAGCAGGGTGAGCTCCTTGCGCCGGCTCGACAGCCTCGCCGCCGAGCCGCCATCGAGTCGCAGCTCACCCAGGGTGTAAAGGACCAGCATGCTTACCGCCCAATTAACCGGAGGACAACGACTTGACGCCCACCTTGACGGCGAGTTGCGAGGCCGGTGCTACAGTGTGGGCACACTAATCCAAAGTCGCGCCGACTGGGGTCGGGCGACGCCGTGTTGGATCGAGAAATGAGGCTGCTGCGATGACGCATGGGCCGGAGGACGAGGGCGGGGTAGCTGAACGGTTCGAGTACTTCATGGTCCGGCTGACCCGATCCCCCCGTGATCCAGACCGCGTGGCGGGGCTGATCGAGCGGTTGGGCTCCGGCCAGAAGCGGAGCTTCGACACTGGCGAGCAGTTGGTCCGGCTGGTCGGTGGCGGGTTCGCACCCGAACTGAACATGCAGCCCACAGATGGCGACCGCAATGCTGTTGAAGGCCATACCATTGGTCCATCGCTCGACGATGGCATCTAGGAGGCATTATATGCGCTCAATGCATGTGGCGATGCTCGCGTTTGCCCTCAGCCTCCCCCTGCCGAGCGCGGCCCAGTCGGGCGCGGCGCAGGACACCACCCAACCAGCCCCGAAGAAGCACGGCGGGCTGTTTGGCAAAGTGAAGGGACTGGCCAAAAACAAGGTGGTCCAGCAGGTAGCCAGGACCGCGGCGTGCAACATGGTACCGGGCGGACAGCTGGTCGCCGGAGCAATCGATAACGCGTCGGCCAAGAAGGCGGCCAAGAACGCTGCAACCAACGCCGTGACGGGCGCCGCGACGAACGCCGCTAAAGACGCCGTGGCCGGTGCTGCCTTGGGCGCCGCCGCGGGCAAGAGCAGCATATGCGGTGGGGGGCTCATGGGAGGCCTCGGTGGCAACCTTGGGGGGAACGTTGGGGGGAACCTCGCGGCTGCCGGGATAGCCAAGGGAGTGGCCGGGGTCGGAATTCCGGCGATGCCTACGACCGGCATGCCTGGAGTGGGCGGGTCGGCGGATCAGATGAAGCAGATGATGGAGCAATATCAGAAGATGGGGATGAAGCCGGCCCAGATCAAAGCGATGCAGCAGCAGATGCAGATGGCCGCGGCGGGCACGCCGGCCACGGCAATGCCCTCGCCCGACCAGATGAAGCAGATGATGGAGCAGTATAAGAAGATGGGGATGGATCCGGCGCAGCTCCAGGCGATGCAGCAGATGGTGGCGGGGATGAACCCGGCTGCCGCGGGATCGACAGTCGGAGCTCCCTCGGCGTCCGCACCTCCACCGGCCGAAGCCATCCCAGCCCCGACGCTCAAGAAGGGGAAGAACCGCTTCGAGCTTCGCCAGCTTCCCTGGTTACCCCGCAGCGAGGCCATCCAGCCCGGAGGCGAAGAGACCTTTATCGGCGGCATCCACAACTTGGCAACCCAGCTCCAGCCCGGTACCCGCCAGTACAAGATCGATGTCAAGGTCGAAGATCAGGGTTCCAAGGAACAGAGCCAGCTGCTGGCCCAGAAGCGAGCCGCCGTCGTGGTGTCGTTCCTAGTGGCGCAGGGCTTGTCGGAGAGTCAGCTCGTGATCGGGGAGGGTGC
>JAXDMF010000130.1:0-6053 GCA_034666205.1 Gemmatimonadales bacterium | reverse complement strand
CTCCAGGTAGAGGTCGTTGCCCTCACGAGTCCGCTCGCCCACCCCGCAGAAGACCGACTTGCCGCCGTGTCCCTTGGCGACGTTGTTGATCAGCTCCATGATGACGACCGTCTTCCCCACTCCGGCCCCGCCAAACAGGCCGACCTTGCCACCTTTCACGAAGGGGGCGATGAGATCGACGACCTTGATGCCGGTCTCGAAGATCTCGGTCTTGGGCTCGAGGTCGGTAAACTTCGGCGTCGGCCGGTGGATGGGCCAGCGCTCGGTGTCGGGCGGAATCGCGGGACCGCCATCCACTGGCTGCCCTAGCACGTTGAGGATGCGGCCCAGAGCCACGTCGCCGACGGGCGCCGTGATGGCGGAGCCGGTATCGACCGCCGTCATGCCGCGGGTCACGCCGTCGGTGGTGCTCATGGCAACTGCCCGCACCTGGTTCTGGCCGATGTGCTGTTGCACCTCGGCGGTCAGCCGCACCGGAACCGGCCCGCTGCTGTCCTCGATCTCGAGGGCGTTATAGATCTCCGGCAGGTGCTCGGGCTCGAACTCGACGTCCAGCACCGGGCCGATGACCTGGACCACCCGGCCGGTGTTGTGTTCGGCCTTGGTGGACTTGCCGGCTCGCTCGGTTGCAATTGCGGTGGCCATGGATGCCTGTACCCCGTGTGTGGTTTGGTTCTGTCTATCCTTGCAGTGCCGCCGCGCCGCCCACGATCTCGGCGATCTCCTGGGTAATCTGCGCTTGCCGCTGGCGGTTGTAGGTACGCTTGAGCAGCTCGAGAATGTCACCGGCGTTGTCGGTGGCGTTCTTCATCGCGGTGCGTCGAGCGCCGTGCTCTGCCGCCGCTGTTTCGACCAGGCCCCGGTAGACCGCATTTCGCACATAGAGCGGAAGCAGCTGTTCCAGAATCGCCTCGGCGCTCGGGGCCAGAATATAATTGGCTGTCATTCTCTGACCCTGGTCTCCTTCCTGCCCCACTGCCCCCCCACCCGCTGGGCTCCCGTCCCGCTGTTCTGCCGTCTCCACCGGTAGGATCCGAACCGTCGTCGGCGGGGTCTGGAGTGCGCTGACGAACCGGGCATACACGAGGTCCACACTGGCGAGCTCGCCGGCTTCGTATGCCTCGATCAGCGGCTGGACCACCTCGCCAGCATGGACGCTGGTGGGGCGGTCACCGATATCGGTACGCTCCAGCGTCATCTTGCGGCCCAGATACTTGAAGAAGCCGATCCCCTTCTTGCCCACGCCGTAGAGATCGACTTCGTACCCCTCGGATTCGAGCGACTCCACCCGCCGCCGCGCTTCCTTGATCAGATTCGAATTGAAGGCGCCGGCGAGCCCGCGGTTGGACGTCAGAAGAATCACCACCGCGCGCCGAGGCCCGCCCTTGGAGGGTGGCACGGGCCGCCGAAGCAGGGGGAATTCGTGGGCCAGATCGGGGGTATATAGGTCGGCGATCACCTGCCGCAGCGCTTCGGCGTAAGGGCGGGCCCCCACCACCCGGTCCTGCGCGCGCTTCAGCTTCGACGTGGCCACCAGCTCCATCGTCTTGGTGATCTTTCGGATATTCTGGACGGACCGGATCCGTCCTTTGAGCTCCCGGCCCTTGGCCATTAGGCGGGCACGAACATCGGCACAAACGCCGTGATAGCGGCCTTGAGCCGGTTGGAAAGATCGTCGTCCAATACCTTCTTGGTCCGGATGTCATTCAGGATCTTGGAGTGCGCGGCGTCGAGGTAGTCGAGGAAGTCCTGCTCCCATTTCCGGATCTGTGGCACGGCCATCTCGTCCAGGAAGCCGTTTGTCACTGCGAAGATGACAACCACCTGCTTCTCGACCGGCATCGGCCGGTACTGGGGCTGCTTGAGCACTTCGACCAGCCGCGCTCCGCGGGCCAGTTGCCGCTGGGTGGCGGGATCGAGGTCCGAACCGAACTGGGCAAAGGCCTCGAGCTCGCGATACTGGGCCAGGCTCAGCCGGAGCGGACCGGCCACTTGCCGCATCGCCTTGACCTGCGCGTTGCCGCCCACCCGGCTCACGCTGATACCGGCATCCACCGCGGGCCGGACGTTGGAATAGAACAGATCCGTGGTGAGGAAGATCTGGCCGTCCGTGATGGAGATGACATTGGTAGGAATGTAGGCCGAGACATCGCCCGCCTGCGTCTCGACGATCGGGAGTGCGGTCAGCGAGCCGCCCGGCTTCTTGATGCGAGGGTCCAGTCGGACCGCCTCGGCATCCTCCGAGATCTTGGCCGCGCGCTCCAGCAGACGGCTATGGAGATAGAAGACGTCCCCGGGGTAGGCCTCCCGCCCGGGGGGGCGGCGAAGGATCAGCGAGAGCTGGCGGTAGGCGGCGGCCTGCTTGGAGAGGTCGTCGTAGACACACAGCGTCGCTTTGCCCTCCTCATACATGAAGTATTCGGCAATGGCGCAGCCGGCATAGGGCGCGATGAACTGGAGCGGCGCAGGCTCCGAGGCGGAGGCCACCACGACAATGGTGTACTCCATCGCGCCGGCGTCCTTGAACTTCTCCACCACCGTCGCCACGGTCGAACGCTTCTGCCCGATGGCGACGTAGACGCAGACGACGCCGGCGCCCTTCTGATTGATGATGGTGTCCACCGCGATGGCGGTCTTGCCGGTGCCGCGGTCGCCGATGATCAGCTCACGCTGTCCCCGGCCGATCGGAATCATGGAATCGATGGCCTTGATGCCGGTTTGGAGCGGCTCCTTCACCGGCTGCCGGACGATGATGCCTGGCGCAACCATCTCCACCTGTCGGGTCATCGTGGTTTGGATCGGACCGCGCCCGTCTACCGGCCGGCCCAGCGCGTCCACCACCCGGCCCAACATGGCCGGCCCCACCGGCACATCGAGCAGGTGGCCCGTCCGGCGGACCTCGTCACCTTCCTTGAGCTTCAGGTAGTCGCCCATGATGGCCGCGCCGACGTTGTCCTCTTCCAGGTTGAGCACCAGCCCGGCGACCGTCTCTCCCGTCTCCTGAGCGGTGAATTCCAGCATCTCGCTCGCCATCGCGGTCTTGAGGCCGTAGATGCGGGCGACCCCGTCCCGCACCTCGAGCACGGTGCCGACGTCGCTCACGTCCTCGGTACCAAGATCGGCGGAGGCGATCTCGCGCAGCAGGATGTCCTTCAGCTCGCCGGGACGAAGAATGGATTCAGTGGCCATGTAGGAAGAGCTCATCTTGAAGGGGGCGATCTAACTTAGCTTGTGAAAATAATCACAATGCGAGGCGTGGCAAGCATGCCCTGAGCGGAGCGGAGGGAAGGCGGGGAAGCGGGGAGGCGGGGAAGCGGGGAGGCGCAGTGCGAAACGAGAAGGGTCGCGTCCCCTCTTATACCCTACTACGCGTGTTCCCCCGCACGAACGCCGCCAACACGCCGCGGGGACCCAATGCCCCCAGCCCACCACTCGAAACGTTGGCGATCCGGCGCGCCGTGCTGGCGAGATGACCCGGTGAGGCGAAGTGGAGGAGGCGGACCACGGTCGGCACGGAGTACCCTGGATTGCCCAGCAGCTGGGCCGCGCAGGCGACCCGGGTGAGATCGATGACGCGCTTCAGGTTGGGGGCTCCACCGGCGCCGAATTGGCGGGAGAGATGCTCCCGGCTGATCTTCAGCCGCTTGGCCAGCGTCGTGGTCCGGATCGGCCGCTCGACTTCACCCAGCAAGACGTTCCACGCCGAGCGCTGGAGCGGTTCAGTGAGCCGGAGCATGCGGGGAGCCTCGGCCAGAGCCCGCCGACGCTCCGCGGTGATGGAGGCGCGCAGCACCAGATCGCCCACGATGGGATCATCCACCCCCTCGACCGCCACCGCCGAGACGGCCTCGCGGCAGGCCAGCAGCAGCTCACCATCATCGGGTCGGAAGGGGGCGTAGGCAACCAGAGGAACGAACGGCATCCGGGATCGCAGTCGGGCCAGCTCGGGGAGGAGACCAGGGTGGGGAGCGAGGACCACCGCGTCGATCAGCCTGGTCTCGAGCAACCGGTGCAACGCAGCGGCGCTCTTGCAGGTGACGACGCTCGGTCCGCCCTTGGGGAGGGTGCGCCGGAGGGCGATGACCGCAGCGCGGCTTTCGAGCAGAGCGACGATGGCCGGCATGTTTAACCCGCGGTAGGGCGGTAAGGCGGTAGGGCGGTATCCTCTGGCGAGAACTCCTCGACCGCGTCCGTCATCTCATGAGGGGCCTGCTTCGCGATCTCCTCGCTTGAACCTACCGCCGTACCGCCTGTCCGCCCGTCCGCCTGCCTGTCCGCCCGTCCACCACCCCGCCCTGCCCCGATCGCCACCAGCGTGCGCACCATCTCGCCGGCTCGCTTCAACACACCCCGGGCGTTGTCGTAGCTCAGGATCTCGAGCGCCTCTCCCAATGGCCGCCATTGGCATGCCGTGATCCCCTCGTCCACCTGGGGACAGGGCTCGCCTTCCGGACTCTCGAACAGGAAGAAGTGACAGTATTTGTGGATGTGGCGGCCGCGGAAGCGGAAGTGCCAGTCGATGACCCGAATCGGACCCTGGAGGATCAGGCGGCCCAGCCCGGTCTCCTCGACGGTCTCGCGCAGCGCCGCTTCAGCGGGAGACTCGGTGCCCTCGAGGTGGCCCTTGGGGAAGCCCCAGTTGCTGTAGGAGTCGCGAATCAGCAGATACTTCGCCGCCTCGCCCGGCCGCTGGCGGAAAACGATTCCCCCGGCGCTCACCTCCAACTCGGCGCGACGCTTGCTCATCAGAAAACGGAGATCTTGAGGTACTTCTTGGGATGGGCCTGGATATCGGCCAGGAGCTCCCGGAATTGAATGACGGTCCGCGTCGTCTCCCGGTACAGGGTCGAGTCGGTCGCGAGCATGCCGAGCGAGCCATTGCCGGCCTGGATCCGGCTCATCAGCGAGTCGGCGGCCTGTACCACTCGGACCAGGCTGGTCTCGTTGGCTCGGGCGGCTGCCATCACCGAGCGAAGGTCGGCGGCGGCCTGCCGTATGTCTGTGCTGGAGCTGCGCGAGTTGTTCAGAATGTCCGCCAGCTGATTGTCGCTCGTCGCGGTATCCAGACGCGACACAGCTCCCTGGAATGTCTTGGCCACACCGGCGAACGCGTCGGAGGTCTTGGTGACGTTCCGACTCACCCGATCCATCCTGTCGGTCTGCGAATTGGCAAAGCTGGCCAGCCGCCCAGAGATGGCGGCGAGATCCTTGACGCTCTGCTGCAAGTGTTTGAGCGCGGTGCTGTCGAAGGCTTGACCGATCCGCTGGGTAATGTCACCGACGTCTCCGGCAATGCGGCTGGCTTGGGCGGTCAGCTGCCCGATGTCCGGCAGGGTGGCGCCGGGCCACGATTCTCCCCCCGCGCGGTCGGACTCGATCAGGGCGTTCCGCAGGTTGGGGTCCACCGGCAGCGGCTCGTAGGGTACGATATTGGCAGTCCACTCGCCGAAGAGACTGGCCGATGCCGAGATCACGGCCGGCTTTCGGGGCAGCACGACCGACCGATCGATACTGAAATCGGTCTCAACCCATTCATTCTCGACTAGTCGGATTGCCTCCACCCGGCCTACCCGCACACCGCGGAGGGTAACCGGCCCTCCGACGCCGAGGCCACCAACAGTGCGGAAGCGGGCCGAGTAGGAAACCTTCTTCTGGTTCACATCGGTCTCGCTCAACCACAGCGCGCCACCGATCACCAGTGCCAGTGCGGCAAGCACCGCCAAGCCAACGGCGAATTCATTGCTGCGCCTCACCCTACCGACCTCCGTGCGGACGGCTCGATTATAGGTGGACTAGGCCGGCCTTCGATGAACTGCCGCACCACGGGATCGTGGGACGCCTGGATCTGGTCCACGCTGCCAACTTGACGGATGGTCCCGTCGTGCAGCATGGCTACGCGATCGCCTACGGTAAAGGCGCTGCGCATGTCGTGGGTAACCACGAGCCCGGTGACGCCGAGATCGCGGGTGCGCATGATGAGCTGGTCCATCACCGCGGCAGTGATGGGATCCAGGCCGGTAGTTGGTTCGTCGTAGAGAATGTAGCGAGGCTTG
>JAXDMF010000129.1:0-2952 GCA_034666205.1 Gemmatimonadales bacterium | reverse complement strand
CAGCCGCTGAGCGCGGCAGCCGCGTACCACCAGGCCTCAACCTTCCGCTTCCTGAGGACAAGCCCCAGGATGAGCAGCAGCGCGAGCGGTATCTCGAGCAATCCGGAGCCCGCGACGCTCAGCAGCTTCATCCACCACGTGAGCCAGGGCGCACGTCTGTCGGCCAGGGCCAGCATGAGCGTCCGGTCCCAGGTGTCCGCCACGCCGGCAAGGACGGCGGCCGTCAACCCAAAGAAGAGCACTAGGCAGACGAGGGCGAGCACCCAGTAGCCGACGACCTCACGGGAGCGCTGCGGCCCGAGCGCGGCGGCCGGCCTAGAGATCGGTCACCGCGCCAACGCTCGCGCTGGAGACCTGCTTGGCATACTTGTACAGCACGCCGGCCGTGTACCGTGGTTTGGGCGGCGTCCATGCCTTGCGTCGTCTGGCCAGCTCCGCCTCGGAGACCTCGAGCTCGAGCAGCCGGCGTTCGGCATCGATCGTCACTCGATCCCCCTCCGCGACCAGCGCGATGGTTCCTCCGACCGCCGCCTCCGGCGCCACGTGGCCCACCACCATGCCGTAGGTCCCGCCCGAGAACCTGCCGTCGGTGATGAGACCGACCGAGTCGCCCAGTCCGGCTCCGATGATTGCCGAGGTGGGGGCGAGCATCTCCCGCATACCCGGCCCGCCCCGGGGCCCCTCATAGCGAATCACCAGCACATCGCCGGCTCGAATGTTCCCTGCCAGAATTGCCTCGAGGCAGCTCTCTTCCGAGTCGAAGACTCGGGCCGGGCCGCTGATCCGCGACTTCTTCACCCCGGTGATCTTCGCGACCGCGCCTTCGGTCGCGAGGTTCCCCCGCATGACTGCGAGATGACCCTGGGGATAGAGGGGACGGCCCCAGGGGCGGATGACCTCCTGATCGGCGCGGGGTTCCGGGGGCACCTGGGCGAGCGATTCGGCGATCGTTTCGCCGGTCATCGTCAGGGCATCTCCGTGGAGAACACCGTGCGCCAACAGGATCTTCATGACCTGCGGTATTCCGCCGGCGCGGTGGAGATCGGTCGCCACAAAGCGGCCTGATGGCTTCAAATCGCACAGCACCGGCGCCCGGGCGCGAATGGCCTCGAAGTCGTCGAGGGAGAGGGGGACGCCGGCCGCGCGGGCGATCGCGAGCAGATGCAGCACGGCGTTGGTCGACCCGCCGATCGCCATCACAACCGCGATCCCGTTCTCGAACGCTTGACGAGTGAGAATCTGCCGGGGCCGGAGCCGCCGCCGAATCGCGTCGACCAGTACCGTGCCCGACTTCGCGGCACTCTCCGCCTTCTCCCCATCCTCGGCTGCCATAGTGGACGAGAAGGGAAGGCTCATCCCCATGGCCTCGAACACCGAGGACATGGTGTTGGCGGTGAACATCCCGCCACACGATCCCTTGCCCGGGCATGCCCGGCGCTCGACCTCGAGCAGCTCGCGGTCGTCGATCTTGCCCGCGCTGTGCTGGCCCACCGCCTCGAAGGCGCTTACCACGGTGAGGTCGCGCCCGGCATAGTGTCCCGGCTTGATGGTCCCGCCATAGACGAAAATCGCGGGTATATCCATCCGCGCGATGGCGATCATGGCGCCGGGCATGTTCTTGTCGCATCCGCCGACCGCCAGCACCCCATCCATGCACTGGGCCCCACAGGCCGTCTCGATCGAATCGGCGATGACTTCGCGGGAGACGAGCGAATATTTCATCCCCTCGGTGCCCATCGAGATCCCGTCACTGACCGTCATCGTGCCAAACATCTGCGGCATGCCCCCCGCGGCCCGGACCGCCGCTTCCGCGCGATGGGCCAGCTCGTCGAGTCCAGCATTGCAGGGGGTGATGGTGCTGTGGGCGTTCGCGATCCCGACGATAGGCTTCCCGAAGTCGCCATCCCCGAAGCCGACGGCGCGGAGCATGGCTCGATTGGGCGCGCGCTGAACGCCCTCGGTGATGGCGCTGCTTCTGAGTTTGTTGGGCATGAGTGGAATGTAGGGGAAGGGGCGGTAAGGCGGTAAGGCGGTAGCGTGGTAGAGCAGTGCTCCTCATCCCGAGAGAACGAAAGCACCGAGGGACCTACTCCGCCCGCTTATCTACTCGGAGTAGGTCCCTCGCTACGCTCGGGATGAGGTGTTGCGCTCTTACCGCCTTAGCGCCCTACCGCCTTACCGCCCTTCCACTACGCCGGCATGGCCACCGCCGGAGTCACGGCGGCTTCGTTCTTCTCGCCGGTCCGGATCCGGTAAACCTGGGCCACGTCGAGGACGAAGACCTTACCGTCGCCGACTTCGCCGGTGCGGGCGCTGCCCAGAATCGCATTGATGGTCACCTGGACGAACGGCTCGGAAACGCCGATCTCCAGGCGGACCTTCTCCTGCAGCTCCACCTTGACGGTGGTACCGCGGTAGGTCTCGACGTGCTCGGTCTCGCCGCCGTGCCCCAGCACCCGGGACACGGTGAGGCCGCGGACTTCGGTACGGTACAGCGCCTCCAGCACCTCGTTGAGACGGTCGGGGCGGATGATTGCTACGATAAGTTTCATAATGTACCCCTTACCGCGAGGCGACTTGTGGAGTAAACGCGGGCAGCGGCTCGGGAATGAGAGCTGCCTCGGGGGGCACCAGGATCGAGCCTTCACCACTGGCATAGGCCTCTTCGCCATGCTGGCTCACGTCCATGCCGACACCCTCGATGCGGGCCACCGCGCGGAGCGACATCACCAGACCGAGCACCTTGAGGATCACGAACGTCATGATCCCGGCGTAGGCCGCCGCGCTGAGACAGGCGAGCGCCTGCACAGCGAGCTGGTGGGGGTTACCGAACAAGAGGCCGTCGTTCCCGGCCGAGTTCCAGATCTTCTGCGCCAGCACGCCGGTGAGCAGGGCGCCGGTGAGTCCACCGATCCCATGGCCGGCGAAGACGTCGAGCGAGTCGTCGATCCG
>JAXDMF010000128.1:0-5830 GCA_034666205.1 Gemmatimonadales bacterium | reverse complement strand
TTGCGGCGTCTTGCCTGGCGATGGAGATACCGCATCGTGCCGGCATAGCCTCGGGCCAGCCATTGGTCGAGCCGGTCGCCGTGCGCGGTAGGACCGGGGTGGGTAACCCCGCAGGCGATGAACCCGAGCTCGAGGGCTCGTGCCTTTACCGACTCGGTCAGGTTCATGACGGTGCGGCTGAAACTCTGGCCGGCGGCAACGGTGCAACGGTGCAGGGGGTCTCGCCGGCAATGAGACGCGCGCCCCGCCCGTAGGTCAGGTAAGACCAGGCCCACTGGATCATCACCAGTACCCGGTTGCGAAATCCGATAAGGAAGAAGATGTGGACGAAGGTCCAGATCAGCCACGCGAGGAAGCCGCCGAAGTGGAGCTTCCAGATGTCAGCCACCGCGCGGCCGCGGCCAATCACAGCAAGCTGGCCCCGGTCCCAGTAGCGGAATGCGCGTCGCGGCTCGCCGGCCAAGTCGCATGCGATAGTCTTGGCAGTGTATTCCCCCATCTGAATGGCCACCGGGCAAATGCCGGGCAGCGGACCGCCTTCCTGGTGGGTGAACAAGGCGGCGTCACCCAGGACAAAGACTTCGGGCCGACCGGGAATCGTGCAATCGGGCTCGACGATAGCGCGACCCATCTTATCGAGCGGGGTGTTGAGCGATTTCAGGATCGGGCTCGCCACGTTCCCCGCTGCCCAGATCACCGTCTGGGTAGGTATGGTCCAGCCTGCCGCCGCCACTGATCCCGGGCGAATGTCCGTGACCATGGTCTCGGTCCGCACCTCTACGCCGAGGCGGCGAAGCTCCTTCTTGGCTTTATCGCTGAGGCTCTGGGGGTACGAGGTGAGCAGGCGGGGTCCACCTTCCAGTAGCAGGACGGTGGCCTCTCCCGGATCGATGTGGCGAAAGTCCCGGCGGAGCGCGTACCTGCGCAGCTCGGCAACGGCACCGGCGGTCTCGACCCCGGTGGGCCCGCCACCAACGACGACAAAGGTGAGGTAGGCATGCCGCCGAACCGGATCCGGCTCCCGCTCGGCTCGCTCGAAGGCCAGGAGGACCCGCTGCCGAATCTCCACGGCATCTTCCAGACTCTTCAAACCCGGCGCGAGCGTTTCCCAGTCGTCATGCCCGAAGTAGGAATGGCGGGCGCCGGTGGCCACGATGAGGTAGTCGTACTTGGAATTCCACCCATCGGTAAAGTGCACCCGGCGCTCCGTCGTATCGACGGCCGAGACCTCCGCCAGAAGCACCTCGGTGTTGGCTTGATGCCGGAGCACAGATCGGATCGGAGCGGCGATGTCGCTGGGGTTCAGCGCTGCGGTGGCAACCTGATACAGCATCGGCTGGAACAGATGGTGGTTCCGGCGGTCCACAACGGTCACGCGCACGGGAGCGTTCCCCAAGCCCTGAGCAGCGTAGAGCCCGGCGAAGCCTCCGCCCAGAATCAGAACGTGGGGCGTATCGGGCTGAGCCCGCTCACCTCTCACTTCTCACCTCTCACCCTGTAACCTCTCACCTCTCACCTGTGACCTCTCACCTCTCACCTCATAACCCCATGGTCTCCCGGCGCCACCGCGCAAAGCGCACAACGTCCTCGAGTGGCGGCACGGCGCTCTCATCGGCGTAGGCGGTATACATCCGCCACCGCAGATAGGCCCGATCGGGCAAGGGCAAGTAGGGGGCCTGCGCCCACCACCGTCTCCGCCGAAATGCCCACGCTGTCCGGAGCAGGTCCACCCCCAGACGCGGATTGACCAACCCCCGCCATGCGAGGCGGCCGGTCAGCGATAGCCAGGAGCGGGACATGCGCCAATTATAATTGGTATATTCCGCTCCCTATGATTCTTACCTCGTGAGTGTCCGATTGTGAGCAACAGCCCGTATCGCACCATGGACGACAACAAGCGCCCGACCGAGGACGAGACCCTCCTCGAAGGGCCGCAGCCCCAGGAGCGACGCGACAAGGCGCAGATTCTCGTATCGGATCCGTGGCGGGTGCTGCGGATCATGGGAGAGTTCGTCTGGGGCTTCGACAACCTGGCCGACGTGCAGGATGGGGTGTCCATCTTCGGCTCGGCACGTACGCTCCCGGATGACCCACACTACAAGGCCGCCGTGGAAACCGCCCGGCTCCTGGCCAAGGCGGGGATTCCGGTCATCACCGGTGGTGGGCCCGGGATCATGGAGGCCGCCAATCGCGGGGCATTCGAGGCAAAGGGCCTCTCGATCGGGTGCAACATCGAGCTGCCCTTCGAGCAAGGTTCCAACGCCTACCTGAGCCGCAGCCTCAACTTCAAGTTCTTCTTCGTGCGCAAGACGATGTTCGTGAAGTACGCGACGGCCTTCATCGTCTTTCCCGGGGGTTATGGGACGATGGACGAGCTATTCGAGGCGCTCACGCTGATTCAGACCGGAAAGGTGAAGGATTTTCCGGTGATCCTGTTCGGCAAGGAGTACTGGTCGGGTCTGGTGGACTGGCTCACCCGCACCGTCGCCGGCGAGCGGAAGATCGACCCCAAGGACCTCAAGCTGTTCCGGGTAACGGACGATCCCGCCGAAGTCACCCGGATCGTGATCGAGGCCCGCAAAGAGAAACAGTCATGACCCGTCCCTCGGCTCCATACCTGCGCGGCCAGCGTATCGATCCCAAGCCGACCACCGGCCGGGAAACCATCGCGGAGCTGGTGGACAATGCCTTTCTCGCCTACAACGCGGGCCGTCTGCGCGAGGGGTGCCAGCTGTTCACCCAGCGCATGCTCGAGCCGGACGTGACGGTAGGCATGACCCTCACCGGTGCCATGACGCCGGCCGGGCTGGGGATGAGCTGCCTCATCCCGCTGATGGAGGCCGGGTTCGTGGACTGGGTGATCTCGACCGGCGCCAACCTGTATCACGATGCCCATTTTGCGCTCGGGCTCGCGATGCACCGGGGGACTCCCAACGCCGACGACGTCGAGCTGCGCGACAAAGGCGTGGTCAGGATCTACGACATCTTCTTCGATTACAGCGTCCTGCTCTCGACCGACGCCTTTGTCCGGGAGGTCTCGGCCCGGGAGGAGTTTCAGCGCCCGATGAGTACGGCCGAGTACCACTATCTCCTCGGTGGGTATGTGCGGGAGCGGGAGCGCGCGCTGGGCCTGTCGGGCCGGTCGGTACTCGCCGCGGCCCACGAGCTGGAGGTGCCGATCTACACCAGCTCGCCGGGTGACAGCTCGATCGGGATGAACGTCGCCGAGCAGGCACTCGCGGGAAGCAAGCTCAGGTTCGATGTGAGTGCCGACGTCAATGAGACGGCGAGCATCGTGCTCGAGGCCAAGCGGGGTGGAGGCAAGAGCGGCGTGTTGATCGTGGGCGGTGGAAGCCCCAAGAACTTCATGCTGCAAACCGAGCCGCAGATCCAGGAGGTGTTGGGCATCGACGAGAAGGGGCACGACTACTTTCTCCAGATGACCGACGCGCGCCCCGACACCGGCGGCTTGTCGGGGGCCACGCCGGCAGAGGCGGTAAGCTGGGGGAAGATCGATCCGGAGCAATTGCCAGGCACGGTCGTCATCTACACCGACAGCTCCATCGCTCTCCCGCTGCTGACGGCGTACGCCCTGGAGCGCCGCGCGCCACGTCCACCCAAGCGGCTCTACGCCAGGCGCCAGGCCATGATGGACCGGCTGATCCGGGAGTACCGAGCCGCGGTCGAGTTTCGCGATCAACGGGCCGAGGAATCGCTGGCGCACATGCATCCCGGCGCCGGCGGAACGGAGACGGCCGCCCGCCGGTGAGTGTGCCCGCGCCTGCGTCCCGCGCCTATAGCCACTATGCGCTGGGCGTGCTCGCCACCGCCAACCTGCTGAGCTTCATCAACCGCAATATCGTCTTTGCGTTGTTCGAGCCTATCAAGCTCGACCTGTCGCTCACCGACACCCAGCTCGGCTGGCTGGCCTCCGCGTACGTTCTGGTCTTCTCCCTCGCCGCGCTCCCCTTCGGAGTTCTCAGCGACCTTCGCTCCCGCCGGGCGGTCATTACGGTGGGAGTACTGCTGTGGAGCGCATTCACCCTGGCCAGCGGATTCGCCACCAGCTTCGGCATGCTGCTGGCCAGCCGTGCCCTCGTGGGCGTGGGCGGCGCTGCGTTTGCGGGTCCGGCCCAGTCCATGGTGGCGGACTATTTCAAGCTCCGCGGCAGAGCAATGGCCATGGGGATTCTTGCCGCCGGCATCACCCTCGGCGGGGTCCTGGGGATATGGCTGGGCGGGCGGCTGGAGGCGGCCTATGGCTGGCGGACCACGCTCGTGGTCGTCAGTCTCCCCGGCTTCGTACTGGCGTTGCTGACAGCACGGCTGCGCGATCCAGTCCGCCGCCCCGGTGGGCTTTCCCTTCGTGCCGCGCTGGCGGAAGCTCATGTGGGTATCACTGCCCTCGCCCGACAGTTTGTTCCCCTGCTGGTGAGCCTCGTCATCGGAAGCGTGCTGGCGCTCTACTTCGATCGACTCTATGGGGCCGACTCGAAGGTCGATACTGCGGCATTTGCACTGTCCGTCGCCATCGGACTCGCCCTGAACATCAGGATCTGGGTCAAGCGCTTCGCCGCCGCTCCGTCCACCGGGCCCAGTACGCTGGTCCGCGCCTTCGGCGAGCGGGCCATCTCCCTAGCTACAGTGCTGAGGACGCCTACGCTGGTGTATGTCTTTCTCGGCGGAGCCTTGATCTCGTTCGGGATGAACGGCCTGGTCGGCTGGGCGCCGACGTTCATGTCCCGGGAGCTGAATCTCAGCGTGGCCAAGGCTGCGGAGCTGCTCGGCAGCTGGGGTCTGGTGTCGGGGATCTGCGGTGTGCTCTTCGGCGGGATCCTGGCCGACTGGCTCCGGCGCTATACCCCGACGGGCCGGGTGCTGACGATCTCACTCGGCCTTCTGATCGGCGGCCCGCTGGCCTTCTGGTTACTAACGCTGCGGGATCTCGATCTGTTCGTGCCGGTGTTTGCGGCGGCGTTCTTCTTTCTGTCCTGGTTCAATGGACCGATTGCCGCCGTCATCTTCGACGTGGTGCCCTCCACCATCAGCGCGACGGTGGCAGGAGCCTATTTGCTATTCATTCATCTCGTTGGCGATGCCGTCGCGTTCCCGCTCATTGGGGCGCTGTCGGACCGGCTCGGCCTCGATCGCGCCGTTCTCCTGCTGCCTGCCGTCGCTGTCCTGGGCGGGCTGGTCATCCTGGGGGCGACTCGAACGGTGGCCCGGGACATGGCGAGGGTGCGGTAAGGCGGTCAGGCGGTCAGGCGGTCAGTCGGTCAGTCGGTCGATTTCGGTGAGAGCGACCTATACAAACCCCACATCACCTTTCCCGCCCTATCACGTAGCTCCTCGAGCGAGCGATATGTATCCAGATTCAGAATCCCTCGATCCTTACTGAAGAGAAGCAGGTAGGAGACTTCACCTAGCGAGCCGCGGGCGATGTCGAGATAACGACGAAACTCTCGAGTACCTCGCTTGCTCGCACCTTCCGCGATGTTTGTTGGAATGGAAAGCGCGGCCCGGCGTATCTGACTGGTTAACTGGTAACGCTCACAGGTAGGCCAGTCGTCCGTAATTCGATAGATCTTCAGGGCAAGATCGTGAGCCGCTTTCCATGCCTCGAACTTTTGATAAGGTACCATCATCAACTACCTACATAGCACACCGAAGAATCTGGTACCGGAAGCCCTAAGTCCTTATCATTTTCGCCCGACCGCCCGACCGCCCGACCGCCCGACCGCCCGACCGCCCGACCGCCCGACCGCCCGACCGCCCGACCGCCCGACCGCCCGACCGCCCGACCGCCCGACCGCCCGACCGCCCGACCGCC
>JAXDMF010000127.1:0-5172 GCA_034666205.1 Gemmatimonadales bacterium | reverse complement strand
CCATCAGCCAATTCCAGGCCGTTCGAGTAGAGCGCGTCCCCAACCCGATTGGTATTCCCATTGAAATTCAGATTAAACCACATGAACGGGTGTACCTGGTCGGGAAGATGGGTACGCCCGACATTCTCATTGCTCGAACCCATCTCGATGCCGGTCGAACCCTGGGGAACGAGTTGTCTACCGCGATGAAGCTCCCGTACCAGGAGCAGGACTTTCCCTACTAACTGTCATGCAATCCTGCACGCCCGCCTACGCGAACGCTCCGCGGACGGTACAGTCCCTTGCAACTGGGGACTCTGACCAAACGCCTGCCCGCCTGTCCGCCCGTCCGCCTGTTATATTTCCGCCGACACCGACTTTTACCCCACCGAGGCACCGATGGCGACGGCGACAGGGACATCCCAGTTCACGGGGGTCGATTTTCTTAACCTCGATTCGCTCCTCTCCGAGGAAGAACGCGCCGTGCGCGACACGGTGCGGACCTGGGTGGACGAGAACCTGATCCCGATCATCGGTCAGGCCTACGTCGAAGGAAAGTTCCCCAAGCAGCTGATCCCCGGCATGGCTGACCTGGGCCTCTTCGGCGCCAATCTGCCCGAGGAATACGGCTGCGCCGGGCTCAACAACGTGGCCTACGGCCTGATCATGCAGGAGCTGGAGCGGGGCGACAGCGGGATACGCTCCTTTGCCTCCGTGCAGGGCGCCCTCGTGATGTACCCCATTTATGCCTTCGGCAGCGACGAGCAAAAGAAGCATTGGCTTCCACTCCTGGCCTCGGGTCAGGAGATCGGCTGCTTCGGTCTGACCGAGCCCGACTTCGGCTCCAATCCCGGCGGCATGATTACCACCGCCCGTGAAATGAAGGACGGTTGGGTGCTCAACGGCACCAAGATGTGGATCACCAACGGCTCTCAGGCCACCGTTTCCATCATCTGGGCCAAGACCGGCGACATCAAGGATGCTAAATCGATCCGCGGGTTCATCGTCCCGACCGACACCAAGGGCTACACCGCCAAGGACCAGAAGGGGAAGCTGTCGCTCCGGGCCTCGGACACGAGCGAGATTCATCTCCAGGACGTGCATCTCCCCAAGGACGCCGTTCTCCCGAAGTCGGGTGGACTCAAGAGTCCGCTGATGTGCCTGACCCAGGCGCGGTACGGGATCGCGTGGGGAGCCATTGGCGCGGCAATGGCGTGCTACGACGAGGCGCTGCGCTACGCCGGCCAGCGGGTGATGTTCGACAAGCCCATCGCCGCGACCCAGATCCAGCAGGTCCGCCTGGTCGAGATGCTGACCGAGATCACCAAGGCGCAGTTCATGACCCTTCAGCTCGGCCGGCTCAAGGATGCGACGACCATGACGCCGTTCCAGGTGTCACTCTGCAAGCGAAACAACGTGGATATGGCCTGCGAGTGCGCCCGTGAGGCGCGCCGGCTGCTTGGCGCCAACGGCATTCTGGCCGAGTATCACTCGATGCGGCACATGGCCAACCTGGAATCGGTCTATACCTACGAGGGGACGCACGACATGCACTCGCTCATCGTGGGTGAGGCCATTACCGGACACGGCGCATACACGTGATGTTCGTCACCGCCCGCAGCGCGCGTGATTGCGACTCTGGAGGGGAGCAACGGACCCTCACAGGGAGCATCGATGGCCAATCGCGTGACGGTGTGGTGGCAGGGACAGGAGTACGACGCGGTCCGCCAGGATGGGACTGAGGTCGGGCCCGGCTCGGTCTGGCAGCTGCTGCACGAGGGTGCGCCGGTGACGAGCTTTTCTGCTGACCCTGCCGAGAGTGCAGGGGTGGTCAAGGAAAAGATTCTGGAGTGGCTGGAGGGAAACCGGTCACGCCCCGCAATGGATGTAGGGCGGCAATAGCGCCCTTCGCCTTCGCTCAGAGCGCCGCGAAGGGGCAGGCTCACGAGGGACCTTCTCCCCGAGTTAATGCTCACATCGCGCCCTGCCCGACTCTCGGTAGTCCCCGTTTTCCTGCTCTGGTCATCGCTTCTATCGGGTCAAGAACCCGATACCACCCGAAGCGACACTACCCGAACCGACTCGACCCGGGTCACCACCCTCGAAACCATCGAGGTGACGGGCTCGATTGCCCCGACGGCCGGGCCCGGCATTGGGTCGGGTGTGCCCGCCCGGATCTCGACTGTGACCGGTGAAGCCATAGACGCCTGGGAGCCACGGCTCCTCGCCGATGCGCTCGGCACCCAGACCGGAATCTCGCTGTACGACGACCTCGGCAGTCCGTTCAAGCTGAACCTGAGCACCCGCGGCTTTAACGTAGGTCCTGTCGTTGGTCTCCCGCCCGGTGTGTCTGTCTTCCTCGACGGTGTGCGGCAGAACGAGCCGGACGCGGCGGAGGTGAACTTCGACCTTCTGCCGATGGAGCATGTCCAGCGGGTCGAGCTCCTCAGCGGCTCCGGTTCCCTGCTCGGTCCGAACTCGCTCGGCGGCGCGGTGAATCTCATCACCCGGCGGGGAAGCGGTCCGCTGGCAGCGGACGCCGAGCTGTCGGGCGGCTCGTACGGGTCGTACTCGGCGGAGGCGTCGGTCGACGGTCGCACCGCGCGCGGGTTGGACTACTACATCGCGGGTGGCTACGAGAACGAGGACGGCTGGCGCCAGGGAACCGGGGCCGAGAACCTGAATGGCTTCATCAATCTTGGCCGTCGAGGGCCGGAGCGGGGCATCAGCTTCCAGGCATTCGGCGCCGAGTCGAGGGCCGAGACTGCCGGATCACTTCCGGAGAGCATTTTCTGGACCTCCCCCCGGACGAACTTCACGACCGGCGACTTCGAAGACCTCAACCAGCTACAGACTTCCGTCTCCGGCTATGTCCCGATCGGTGGGGGCCGAGTCTCGTTTACGACCTACGCGCGCCGGACCCATGCCGAACGGTTCAACGTCAATCAGGCCCCGGACAACAACGTTCGCTCCTTCACCACCAACGGCACGGTCGGGGGAAACCTCGATTGGCGGTGGACCATGCCGCGCCCCAATGGAAGCCTCTCCCTCCGGCTCGGGGCGGATGGCGCAGTCAACCGGGTCCACATCCAGCTACTCGAGGTGGATCCCGTGGTCGCTTCTGATCAGACGCTGAGGACCGATGTCCGAAGCCCCAGTTACGACGTCGCCGGCTACGCCCTGGCCGACCTCCGGATAGCCGATGTGACCTTCTCCGGCGGCTTCCGCTACGACTATATCCATATCCCATTCGAAGACCAGCTGGACCCTGCCGCCGACACGGCGAACAGCTTCAACCGGCTCAGCCCACGTGGCGGGGTGAGTCTGGATGTTGCGCCCGGCGCGTCAATGTACGCCTCGGTGGGGCAGAGCTTCCGTGCCCCTGCCATTCTGGAGCTCGCCTGCGCGGATAAGACGGCGGCCTGTCCACTGCCCTTCGCCCTGGGCGATGATCCCCCACTCAAGCCGGTGGTGGGTACCACGTTCGAAGTCGGCGGGCAGGTGGTGCGCGGGCCGGCCATCCTGAACGCCTCGGTGTACCGCACCAACGTTCGCGATGACATCTTCTTCATCCAGTCGGCCGACGCAGTCTTCGAAGGCTTTTTCAACAACATCGGGAATACCCGGCGGGAGGGGATCGAGCTCGGGGTCCAAGTGCTGCCGTCGGAGCGGCTCTCTTTCTACGCCAACTACGCGTTCACTCGGGCTACGTTCCGAAACGCAGCCGACATCTTCAGCATCCGGGCAGACTCGGCCTTCGCGGCCTCTTCGCTTGCCGGCGAGAACAATGTCGCGCCCGGTGATAGACTGCCGCTGATCCCGGATCACCAGGTGAAAGCCGGTGGCCTGCTCACCCTCCCGGTGGGGCTCCAGTTCGGGGTGGATGCCCGGTACACCGGCCGGCAGTGGCTTCGGGGAGACGAGGCGAACGAGACCCAGCCGCTGGGAGGATACTTCGTGGCCAATGTCCGTGCCGGCTTCAGCCGGGCCAACTGGGAGATCTCGGCTGTCGTCTCGAACCTGTTCGACTCTCACCGGCCGGTGTTCGGCACGTTCAACGAGAACAGACAAAGCGGAGTGCTGGAGCGCTTTCTTACACCGATCAACGGCCGCTCCTTCAAGCTGATCGTTCGCCGCGGATTCGGGGGCGATCGGTGACCGTCATCACGGTCAACCTGTCGCGTCGTCACCATCCTGTTCGGGGGCAAAACATGACTTAAACAGTGGTGGAGGAAATATGCAGGCTACTACCGTCGCAGTACCGGTGCGGGACACCGGAGATGCGTTCAGGGCTTCCCTGGCCGGTGCGCTCAATACCCTCCTATCGGCCATCCCAAGGATCATCGGCTTTGCCGTCGTTCTCATTGTCGGGTGGATCATCTCCTCGCTGCTCGCCCGCGGGGTCGAGGCCTTGCTGCGCGCGGTGAAGTTCAACGACCTGGCGCGCCGTTCCGGGTTCGCCGATTTCGTCCAGAAGATGGGGGTTCGCGAGGATTCTTCCGGTGTCATTGCCAGCATCGCCAAATGGTGTGTCCGACTCATCACCCTGGTCGTGGCCTTCGATACACTGGGGTTACCGGCCGTGTCGAGCGTGCTCAACCAGCTCCTGCTCTGGTTGCCCAACCTGATCGTGGCCCTGGTGGTGTTGGTCATCGGCGGGCTCGCGGCCAACGCGCTCTCCCGATTGGTCCGCGGCGCGACCGCGGAAGCCGGCTTCAGCAATCCCGAAATGATGGAGACGGTGACCAGAGTCGCGGTGTGGGGGTTTGCCATCGTGGTCGCCATTACCCAGCTCGGCATCGCCACCACCTTGATCAATACCATCCTCATTGGCCTTATCGGCGGAGTGGCGCTGGCCTTCGGCCTCGCCTTCGGGCTCGGCGGCCGAGATCGTGCCGCCCAGTTTCTTGATACGATCGGCAGGAACGCGCAGCGGGTTGGTCCCAAGCTCGAGCGCGCGGCCAACGCCGCCCGCGAAGGGGCCCAGAGCGTGGCGCCGCAGCAGACCACCAGCGTGTCGCAGCACTCTCCTAGCGTTATGGCCGATGGTGCCTGGGCGGAGCGCTCGAAGAACGATCGGCGCCAGGTCAATCGGCCGGGGCTGAGAGATCGGCGGGGAGGAAACGGCTCCAGCGGTTCCTGATCGGCAGCAAGATGTGACATCGCGCGAGGCCACCGGTCAGCGGTGGCCTC
>JAXDMF010000126.1:0-3649 GCA_034666205.1 Gemmatimonadales bacterium | reverse complement strand
ATAATACTCGGCCGAGGTGTTCCCTCGTGCGTGGTAATCCACCAGCTCCGGCCGGCCGATGAACCCGCCACGCCAGAGATACACGCCGGGTACCTGGGTGAGCAGATCGCCGACCGTCGCCGCGTGGCCCCACTCGATCGAGTCGCGGTTGAACACGATCCGGGTGAGTGCCGGCTTGGGACCCTCGACGCCGAGCATGGGGAGCACCGGCACCCGGACGCTCACCTGCCCCTGTTCCTTCAGGAAGCGAGCAGTGGTGTTGACCGTGTCCCGGTAGAGCGTGTCGGAGAGGGTATCCTCGGGGTACTGGCCTTCGTCGGGGATTTGGGCCGCGAGGGTGAGAGGTGAGAGGTAAGCGGTGAGAAGGATGACTGCACAGATTGTCATCCTGAGCGCAGCGAAGGACCTCTCCGTGGCCACACCGTTCACGCTTTTTGGCTTCTCGCCAACACGAGCTCCGTGAACAGCCGAACGCCAATGCCCGTGGGCCCCTTCACCCTGCCGGGCTCATCTCGTTCGGTGTACGCCGTGCCGGCGATGTCGAGGTGGGCCCAGGGGAATCCGTCCACGAACTCGCGGAGGAACCAGCCGGCGGAGATGCTCCCGGCCGGCCGGCCGCCGCTGTTCTTCACATCGGCGATGTCGGACTTCATCAAGTCGCGGTAGTCGTCCCAGAGCGGCAGCTCCCAGACCCGCTCTCCCGCACGTTCGCCGGCCTGGCGCACCTCCTCCACCAGCTTCTCGTCGGAGCCCATCACCCCCGCGGCCGAGTGACCCAGGGCGACCACGATGGCACCGGTGAGAGTGGCAATGTCCACCACGGCGGCCGGCTTGTACCGCCGCGCGTACGACAACGCGTCGCACAGGATGAGGCGTCCCTCGGCGTCGGTGTTGATCACCTCGATCGTCTTGCCCAGGTGACTGGTGACCACGTCGCCCGGCTTCACCGCGGTGCCGCTCGGCATGTTCTCGGTGCTGGGGATCAGGCCCACGACGTGGACCTTGGGCTTCAGCCGGCCCAGCGTCTCGAAGGTGCCAAGCACGGCGGCGGCGCCGGACATGTCGTACTTCATGTCCTCCATGTTCTGGGCCGGCTTGATCGAGATGCCGCCGGTCTCGAAGGTGACGCCCTTTCCTATCAGGACGATGGGCGCCGTGTCCGCGCCCTTGTACTCCAGGGCGATGAACCGCGGCTCCTCGGCGCTGCCCTGCGCCACCGAGAGCAGCGCGCCCATCTTCTCTTTAATGATCGCGGCCTTGTCGAGGATGGTGACCCCGAAGCCGTGACGCTGGGCCAGCTCCCGGGCGACGTTGGCGATGTAGGTCGGCGTCGCCACGTTCCCCGGCAGCACCTGAAGCCCGCGGGCGAAGGTCTGCCCTGCCCCGATCGCCTCGCCGGTCTTGTGCCCCTGGATCAGCTCGGCCGGGCCGTCGTGGGCCAGGAGGTCGAAGCGCTCGAGCGGAGGCTTCTTGTCCTCGCCCGGCTTCTTCATCTCGTTGTATTGCCACGCCCCCTGCGCCAGTCCCTCCGCGATCGACTGCCCCACCTCGGCGGGCGGCACCTTGCCCCGGCCTTCGGGCGGAAGATAGAAAGCGGCGCGGGGCACGCCGAGCGACCGGGCTTTCTTGCCGGCGATGGCGGCGGCGCGCCGGATGGCGGTGCGATCGATCTCGTCGGGCTTGCCCAGGCCCACGAGGAGCACGCGCGGTGCGGGGCCGGAGGGGTAGATGACCGCCGTCTCGTCCTTCTTGCCGCTGAAGTCTCCGGCCGCGAGCACCCGGCCGATGGCGCCGCCGGCCCCCTTATCCACGGCGTCGAGTGACGCGGGCAGCTTGCCACGGGGCAGCGCGAGCGCGAGCAGTGGAGTCTCGTATCCGGCAGGCTGCGCCTGGACGACGGCGGTCTCGAACGGCATAGGCGAGACGAGAAGTTGGGGGTGGAGAAGGATGTGTGCTGACGCGGGTGGGAAGCTACCTAGAGCGGCGCGGGGGCGGCAACCAGTAAAATGCGTGTTAGTGCTCTGGCGTTCTGGGCCCACGAAACCTCAAGCCATAACGGTTCCCATCGGGTCACCTGTCACAGACTCCTGCCCTCCGTTGTTCCTACCGTGAAACGAACGCCAAGAGATCGCGGTGGGAACCAGGAGGAAACCCCATGCTGCGCTACACTCAGACATTTGGTATTGTGGTCGCGGTGACGGCGCTGGGATGCCAGTCGCCATCGCCCACGGCTAGCGGAGATCCAGCTTCTCGGAGCCCAACCCTCGATGTCAAATACGCCAACCCGGAGCTCGATCCCGGCAACTTCGTCTCCACCATCACCAACCCGTATCTCCCGCTCGTCCCCGGCACGGCGTTCCACTACCGGAGCCGGACGCCCGATGGCGTGGAGACGAGCGATGTCGTCGTCACTCATGCTACCAAGCAGATCATCGGCGTCACCACGACCGTGGTCCACGATCAGGTGTTCCTCGACGGCGACCTGACCGAGGACACCTTCGACTGGTTCGCCCAGGACCGGGACGGGAATGTCTGGTACTTCGGCGAGGACTCCAAGGAGATCCAGGATGGCGAGGTCGTCAGCACCGAGGGGTCCTGGGAGGCCGAGGCCGGCGGTAACGAACCGGGAGTAGTCATGCTGGCCCACCCCAGGACTGGCCTGGTGTACCGGCAGGAGCTTGCCCCCGACATCGCTGAAGACCAGGCGAGGGTCCTGAGCCTCAAGGCCAAAGTGGATGTCCCCTACGGCCAGTTCGGTGGCTGTCTCCACACCCTGGAGTACACCCCTCTGGAGCTCGGGGTCCGGGAGCACAAATTCTACTGTTCGGGCATCGGGCAGGTGATGGACGTGCAGCCCAAGGGAGGCCGGATCAGGAACGAGCTGATCTCCATCACCCACTTCTGAGCGGCGCGGCACGGCTGCGAGGTGATCAACGCCTGGCAGATGAGCAGCGTGGTGATGCTGTAGATTCCCGGTGGCCATCACTGAGGAGGTTATCGTGCCGAAGGGAGATTCATCCCACCGTGAAGCGGGCTCCGCCGCGACCGCGGTGGACCGAAAAACGCTCGTCGGACTATTGAACGAGGACCTGGCCCGCGAGTACCAGGCCATCATCGCCTACGTCGTGTACTCCCAGGTGCTCAAGGGCGCGGCCTACATGTCCATCGCGAAGGAGCTCGAAACCCACGCCAAGCAGGAACTGGATCACGCCCTCATCATCGCCAAGCAGATCGACTATCTCGGCGGCACCCCGGCCGTGGTTCCCAAACCGGTGAAGCTCTCGGACAAGGCGGAAGCCTTGCTGCGATTCGACCTGGAGAACGAGACCGAGACCATCCGGCAGTACCGGAGCCGGGTGCGTCAGTGCGAGGCCCTGGGCGAGTATGCCATGGCGGAGCACATTCGCGAGATCCTCAAGGCCGAACAGGAGCACCAGATCGATCTGGCGACCGCGCTGGGAGAGGACCCGCCGGACATGACCGGCTGAGGGAAGCTCACCTCTTTGTGGCTTCGGCGGTCGTGGGAATGCTCCAATACTCGCGCAACGTGTGCACGATCACCGGTAGCCCCCGAAAGACACAAAAAGCCACCGCCACCCAGGCGGTGACCTGGAGTCCGCTCGTCATTGCCGGTAGCGCGAGGACATGG
>JAXDMF010000125.1:0-7716 GCA_034666205.1 Gemmatimonadales bacterium | reverse complement strand
CCTGATGCTCGCCATCCTCGCGCTGCTCGTCGTGCCGCTGATTCGCGAGCTCCCGCTGGGGCAGAGTACCCAGACCGGGTTACTGGCCTGGGTGCTCGTGGGCCTCGCGCTCTACTGGCTCTACGCCGGCATGGGCTACCGTCCGTTGCTGCTGCTCCAGCTCATGCTCTTCTCTGGCGCCGCCGCTCTGCTGAGCGCCAAGCTGCTGCTCGTCGCGGTGGACGTCCACCGCCTGACCGTGCTCCGCTACGCCGCGCGAGGTTTGATCCTGGTGGGCGCCGGCTGCGCCATGGCCAATCTCATTGCCATGCTGCTGCTCCTCTGGCGGAAGTCCCGTCCCGGTACCCCGGCGCACGGCGGGCACACCTGATCGGGGCGGGGCATGGATGATTCACCCATCCAGGTCCGTCACGGTGAGGTGGTCATCTCGACCGACCGCACGCGTATCGACCCCGATGCCGCACTGGCCCTCCTTCGAGCGACTGACTGGGGCGGGGAGATGAGCCGCGAGACTCTGACCCGCGCTATCGCCAACTCGATCTGCTTCGGAGTGTACCAGGACCGCGAGCTGATCGGGTTGGGGCGGGCGGTCACCGATCTTGCCACCTACGCCTACTGGACCGACGTGGTGATCGCCCCGACGCATCGCGGCCGGGGACTGGGTCGCCGGCTCTCGGAGTGCATGCTGGCCCACCCGGAGTTGCAGGGTCTGCGGCGGGTGGCGCTCCTGACGCGGGATGCAGCCGATCTGTACACCCAAATAGGGTTCTCGGAGGGTCCCGGTCCGCTCATCTACATGGAGCGCAAACCGCCCGGGAACGCTGCATGACGGCTCGATGGCTCGCCGCATCACTTCATCTCCTTGCGCTCGGCATTGGGTTGGGAGCGGTGTGGGCTCGCGGCCGAGCACTCCGATCGTCGCTCGACGCCGGGACTCTCCGGCAGGTCTTCTTCGCCGATACCTTGTGGGGCCTCGCAGCCGTCCTCTGGATCAGCACGGGGCTCTGGCGACTGCTTGCCGGACTGGAGAAGGGAACCGGCTATTATCTGCAGAACCATCTCTTCCTGACCAAGATGGCCTTATTGGTGCTGGTTCTGCTTCTCGAGATCCGACCAATGATCACGCTGATCCGGTGGCGTAAGACGGTGTCACGGGGGGAGTCGCCGGATACCAGTGCGGCGCCGCTGTTGGCTCGCATCAGCTTCGTGCAGGCCTGGTTGATCGTGTTGATGGTGTTTGCCGCCACAGCAATGGCCAGGGGGCTGGGCATGTAGACCGGCCCCAAGTACCTTGTTAGGTATGTTGTGTAGTATGCTGTTGTAGCGTGACTTACGACATCGATGCTCAGGTTTGGTGTGAAGTCACGTCCTGAGTGTGCGCGGCCGATGCCGGCCTCCACCGCGCGGGATGGGGTGGTCCGGGATGAGTCCTTAGAGGGGCTGCGCCAATAGCGGGATGTTGTTGGGCGAGGGGCACCTGTAGCATCTTTCGTCGGCGTTCAAGGTGGTCGCGCGGTCGAGGTCGGCACTCAGGTCGTGGAGCATCGATGGCGGAACCGAGCCTGATCGAGCAAGTCGGCATTCTCAACTCGACCCTGACGGCAATCGAAGGCCGGCTGGCACGGGGGCAGGCGCCGGTCGAGGGCTTGGAGGATTTCAAGAGCGCACTCGACGACATGCGGCTGCGGCTCTGGGGGCTTCTCAGCGCGGCTGGTGGTGATGATTACAAGGGATTTCAGGAGCGGTTCCGAATCCGGCGCGCCATCGAGATGTGTCGAGGGCTGAGTGGAGACCTCCGCGCCGGCGATGTGAGCGGGCGGCACGCGGAGCTCTCCGGCCTGCACGATGCTGCCGCCGAGTTGGGCAAGAGCATCGATCAGGCCCGCGAGCACGCGTTCTAAACGGAGCGGGTTTCTGTCGAATTCTCATCTGGAGGCGTGATGTCGAAGCGTGAAGACGCCCGTATTGCAGCCTTGGCCAAGAAAAATGCGGAGAAGGTCGTGCCGCCCAAGCGCGACAAAGCGGCGCAGTTCGACTCTACCCTCCGGCAGCGCTCGGAAGAGGAGGAGCCGGAGACGCGGCGCCTCTTCAAGGAAATGAAGCGCCGGGAGTTCTGAGCACGGTATGACGCTATCACGGCCGAGACGGCCGGTCACCGCGGTTGCCGTTTCCTTCCTTCTTTTCGTCGGGGCTCTTCTTCTCATCGGTGTTGCCGCCCGGCACCTCCTGCCGCTCGCCCGTAAGGCGCTGCCGGGCCAGGGGCAGACGACGGTCACGCAGGGTGTGGTGGTCGAGAAGATGCGTGCCGTGGCCAAGCTCGTCACCAGCGAAACGACCGTCCGCGATGTCGTGGTGTACCAGAACCGGCGCCTCGGATCGACCAAGCGCTCGCTCGTGGTGGTGACCGGAACGATCCTGGCCGGGATCGACCTCGATGCGGGCACCCAGGTGGACATCGACCACCGAGCCCGTCAGGTGCATATCGTCCTCCCACCCGCGAAGGTGATCGGCGTCGAGGTGACCCAGCTTCGGACCTATGACGAGCGTAGCGGATTGTGGAATCTTTTTCGTCCGGAGGACCGTGACACGATCTTCCAGCTGGCCCGGGATCAATTGGTCGACGCGGCTGGAGAGCTGGGCGTGACGGCGCACGCCCAGGAAAGCGCCCGTCGTCTGCTGGGCGCACTGATAAATCCGGACGGCTACACTGTAGATGTTGCGTTTTCAGAACATCCGGGGGGCGCCGGCAGCAAAAGGGAGTGATACTGGTGGCAGAAGCCGCGGTAAATCCCAAAGGCCTTATGAAACAGCTCACGCTGGAATATCGGGGAAAGCAGATCACCGCCGCACCGGGAAACGAGCCTCCGATGTGGTACGTCACCATAGGCGGCACGGCGCTGACCAAGTTCCCGGCCCGGCCGGACGACACGGAGGCATCGGTTCGAGGACGCCTGCTCGCCTGGTTGGAGGCCAACCCCGATATGCTCGACCGGGATCAGATCGTACTCGGAGGAGGCTGACTGCGATTAGATTTCTTCCCGTCCATTCCAGAGAGTTCTCCGTGAGTAGCCATAAAGTCGAGCAGCGCCGCATTAGTCACCGAGGCCGTGAGTTTCACTTCGTCTCCTACGAGGCCCAAGTGGCCAACGAACGCCGTGGCCAGCCGGCGATCCCGGCCATGTGGTACCTGATGAACGAAGGGAAGCGTCGGCCGGTCCTGCCGCACGTCCCGGGTCAGGAACCGATCGAGCTCGACGGCGCGCTCTTGCGCTGGGTGGACGAGCAGGTCTTTGGGGGCACGCTTCCGGCTCGGCCGGCGCGGCGGAGATGAGGCCCGCTTCGGATCCGGCCTGATGAACTTCGATCCGCTCAACCCGGAGGCAACAACATTCTGGCTCCGCCTCGGGACGGCTATCCTCTGTGGTGGCATCGTCGGTCTCGAGCGGCAACTGCGGGGCAAGGCCGCGGGGATCCGCACCAGCATTCTGATCTGTCTTGGCACCCAGATATTCGTGGGGCTGGGCTCCTCGTTCTCGGGCGAGCGAGTAGACCCTACCCGTGTACTCGCCCAGGTCGTTACCGGCATCGGCTTTCTGGGCGGTGGAGTGATCCTGGCGCGGGAGGGCGCCGTCGTTGGAGTCACCTCTGCCGCGGTCATCTGGGTGCTGGCGGCGCTGGGATCGCTCATCGGCCTGGGGCACCTGGCGGCCGCCATCGTACTCACCCTGGTAACAGTTGGATTGCTCATCGGGGTCGAGCTCCTGGAGTCAGTCTTCCGTCGGCTGCGGCAGGGGGCGACGGAGCGGGAGCTGGAGCGGATCGACCTCGAAGAATGAGTTGCAGCACCCTGTCGGCGCCCGCCGCCCTGCTCCTGACAATGCTCCTGGCCGCGTGCGACGACCAGGCCGCGGTCCAGTCCCGCACCCACTCCCCGTCCGCATCACCCGACGATAGCGCCTTCGCCCAGGTACAGACCCGAGGTCACGTGGCCATGGGTGTGGACCAGTACACCTCGACTCACTACTTCGAGCCGTTGCCTGACGGCGGGCGCATCACCCTGGTCCGTGACAGCGATGATCCAGCCGGGGTGACTCAGATCCGGGCTCACATGGCGGAGATAGGCGCGGCCTTTCGGCGGGGGAACTTCACCGTCCCCGGCTTCGTGCATGATCGCGCCGTCCCCGGAACCGCGACCATGGCGGCGCGCCGAGCCCGGATCAGCTACATCGCGGATACGCTGCCCCACGGTGGCTCGCTTCGAATTCATTCCACCGACTCGGTAGCGATCTCGGCGATCCACCAGTTCCTCGCCTTTCAGCGCCAAGACCATCGGTCGCCTCATGCCGACGCCTCGCACTAAGCAGCCGGAACAGGTGGTGGCGCTTGCGGCCATGCTCGACCGGGACCTTGCGACTCTCCGGCGCGAGGTCGAAGCCTACCCCGACGAGCGAGATCTTTGGCGAGAGATACCCGGCGTGCCGAATGTCGGCGGCACGCTGGTCCTGCATCTCAGCGGCAATCTCCAGCATTATCTGGGCACCCGGCTCGCGGGCACTGACTACGCGCGCGACCGGCCCGCCGAGTTCGCCCGCCGGAACGTGCCTCGATCCGAGCTACTGAGGGAGATCGATGCCGCGCGCGCCGCCGTCAAAGCGGCGTCCACTGCTGTGGGCACGGCGCAGCTGGCCGCCGACTTTCCCGAGACGGTCGGCGGCTCCCGGGTCAAGACCGGCGACTATCTCGTGCATCTCGCGGTCCACTTTGCGTATCATCTCGGGCAGCTCGACTATCATCGGCGGGTCGTGACCGGCATAAACACAAGCGTGGATGCCGTGCGGCCAGTAGAGCTGAGCTCGGCGCGCCCGGCCGGTGAACGATGATCGCGTCCCTGCTGCTCGACCAGTATGGCCTCCTGGGCTCCCGACCCATCCTATCAACGGTCTCCGTGTAGGTGGAACCGCACTGGTCACCGTCGGCGAGATTCTGGTGCAGCGCTAGCTCCAGCCGGCACAGTACCTACGCATGGACTGGCAGCCTCCTTTAGAGGGAGCATAACGTGGCCACTGCACCGGGAAGGGAAACACTTCTGCTGCTCGCGCTCGTGCTCGCGCTCGACGCCGTGTTCGTGGCCATTTATCTCGTGGGTAACGTGCGGAGCGCATCCGACCCAGCCAAGGTGGTGTTTACCGCGGTCTGGACTCTGGCCATCCTGGTCATAGCCCTCCGCGGGCTGTCGAGAATACGGAGCGCCCGCCTGCACAAGCCGCTGGACTGAGTCCACACGTTGAAGGCTGCCCTCCCACCACCACCAAGCGACGCTCGCCCGTGACACCGGCGCGGCCCGGCGCCGCGGCCCCACTCGGCGCCACCTGGGATGGCGAGGGGACCAATTTCGCTCTCTACTCGGAGCACGCGACCCGGGTCGATCTCTGCCTCTTCAACCAAGCTGGGGATGCGGTCGCCGCCGAGTGTATCGCGCTGCCGGAGCGGACCGGACAGGTCTGGCATGCATATCTGCCGGACGTTTGTCCGGGCCAGGCCTACGGGTACCGGGTTCATGGTCCGGACGCCCCCAACGAGGGGCACCGCTTCAATCCCGCCAAGCTGCTGTTGGATCCCTATGCGAAGGCCATCAGCGGTACCATCGGGTGGAGCGACGTTCTCTCGAGCCATCCAGAACGCACCGCAGATCCGAACCGCGACCTGGTGATCGACAACCGGGACAGCGCGGGCGCCATGCCCAAGTGCCTGGTCATCGAGCCCGGCTACAGTTGGGAAGGCGACCAGCCTCCGCGAACCCCGTGGCACCGCACTCTGATCTACGAATGTCACGTGAAGGCCATGACCATGCTGCACCCGGATATTCCGGAGCAGCTGAGAGGAACCTATGGTGGGCTGGCGAGCGATCCCATCATCGATCACCTGACGCGTCTCGGGGTGACGGCGATCGAGCTCCTGCCGGTGCACCAGATGTTCACCGAACGCAGGCTCGCCGAGATGGGGCTGACCAACTATTGGGGTTACAGCTCGATCGCCTATTTCGCTCCCGATATACGGTTTGCCACGGCATCCGGTCCGCCCGGGCGCCAGGTGGCCGAGTTCAAGACGATGGTCAAGCGGTTCCATCGAGCCGGGATCGAGGTCATCCTCGACGTGGTGTATAACCACACGGGCGAGGGCAACCATCTCGGGCCGACGCTCTCTTTCCGCGGCCTCGACAACACGACCTACTACTGGCTCAAGCCGGAGAACCGCCGGCTCTACACCGACTTCACCGGCTGTGGCAACACGGTGGATGTGCGGCACCGTCCCACGCTCCAACTGGTCGTGGACAGCCTCCGGTACTGGGTCGAGGAAATGCACGTGGATGGGTTCCGCTTCGATATTGCTCCGGTGCTGGGGCGAGATGATCACAGCTTCAATCCGGCCGCGGCATTTTTCGAGTTGGTGCGCCAGGATCCGCTGTTGTCCCCGGTCAAGTTGATCGCCGAGCCCTGGGATCTCGGGCCCGATGGGTATCAGGTGGGACGGTTCCCGGTGGGCTGGAGCGAGTGGAACGGCAAGTACCGTGATACGGTTCGCCGCTTCTGGCGAGGTGATACGGGGCAGGTGGGCGAACTGGCTTCACGGCTGTCCGGTAGCAGCGATCTATACGGGCACAATGGCCGCGGGCCTCAGGCCAGCGTGAACCTTGTCACCTGCCATGACGGGTTCACCCTGCACGATCTCGTCAGCTATGAGATCAAGCACAACGAGGCGAACGGCGAGGACAATCGCGACGGAACCGATCAGAGCTGGAGCCGCAACTGGGGAGTGGAGGGACCCACGGCGACCACGCACATCGTGCGGATGCGGGAGCGAATCAAGCGAACCATGCTGGCCACCCTCGCCTTCTCGCAGGGGGTCCCCATGATCTCACATGGGGACGAGCTGGGCCGGACCCAGTCGGGTAACAACAATGCATACTGCCATGACGGGCCACTGACCTGGATCGACTGGCGGCTCTCTAAAGAGAGTCAGGAGGTCCTGGAGTTCACCCGGAAGGTCTTCGCCCTCCGGGCAGCGAATCCGCTCCTGCGCCGCCGGACCTTCTTTCACGCCGGCAAGGACCTTACCTGGCTTAGACCCGATGGTCTGGAAATGACCGATCCAGACTGGAAGAATGACGGCAGCCATCTCCTTGGGATGCTGATTCGGAGCGACACCGCGGAGGATATTGATAAGGGGGGAGATTGGGGTGGGGCGGAGGCGATCATACTTCTGGTGAACGGCGGCGGAAGGTCCAAGCCATTCACCCTGCCTGGGCTGGCGTTCCCGGGACGATGGATGGAGATCGTCAGCACCTACCATCCCGGCACCACCGCCGTTCGCAGTGGTGAGGTGAGCCTCGAGCCTCACTCGCTGCTACTGCTGCGGTATGAGGAGCCCGCCTGAGGATGGTCCAGCGGTGCCACTATGCAGCGGCCTCGGCTGTAATAACGCGCAACGCAGCAGCGGCTGCGTTTTCAACGACTAACGGATGGCGCGGTGCAACCCCCGGCTGGTAGTCCTGAGCAATCAGGGCCAAGTGCGCCCGCAGCTCGGCGTCGTCCCGTCCGTTGACGGCTGCCTTGATCAAGTTGTTGCGTAGCGCCGCTGCCTCAGCGGGAAGCTCCGCGTTTTTGGCGCAAAGGATCTTGGGGTGGGGCGTGGGCGCAGCTTGCTCGGAATCGAAGA
>JAXDMF010000124.1:0-3572 GCA_034666205.1 Gemmatimonadales bacterium | reverse complement strand
GCAGGAGGCTCGCGAGCACGGTGTCCACATAGGCGCTGATCTGAACTACGCCGCGGCCGATGAAGACCGGGACGAAGTTACGCACGACGGTATGAACGCTCTCCAGCCGACGGCCTAAGTCCAGCGTCAGGCCCCCGAGCAGCCGCAGTACGGGGGGCACCTGGATTGCAAACTGGAGTGCACTCCCCACGACTGATCCCCAAGCCGTTACCTCGGCAAGGCGATACCCCGTGGCGGCTCTCCCGAACCCAATGAGGGTGAAGATGATCGTCAGATTCCAGAGGACCGGCGCGGCGTAGGACAGGAAGAAGCGACGATGACTGTTCAGCACCCCCAGACACCAGGCTGACATGACCAGGAGCCCGGCGCCGGGGAACAGAATCCGGACCAGAGTGATGGTGACCTCGCGCTTTTCGCCCGCGAACCCCGGAGCAATGACGGCGATGAGGAGCGGTGTGACCAGGACGCCGGCGAGAACCAGCGTAGCGGTGGCCAGCCCGAGCAGACTGAACACGGCGCCAGCTACCCGGCGCGCTTCCTCGCGCTCCTCCCGTCCAAGCAGCTGGGAGTAGACCGGGATGAAGGAGGCGGAGAGGACCCCTTCACCGAACAGATTCTGCAGGAAGTTCGGGATCTTGAAGGCGGCATTGAAGGCATCAGCCGCATCGGAGGTGCCGAGATAGTGGGCGAAGATCCGGTTCCGAACCAGTCCGAGGAGCCGGCTCAGCAGGATACCCGCGGCAACAGTGGCCGCGGGACGGGAGCGCCGCCCCGCTCGGGAGGTCAGGGAGTCTGCGGCGGTGGCAGGGTAACGCGCGGGGTAGGATCTTCGAGCAAACGCTGCAGGAACACGTTCTCGTCCTGGAGCGCCTGGACGCTGCGCGTGAGATCGTCGACGTCGGCTTCGAGCAGCTCGATCTTCTTGGCCAGTTCGGTAAGGGCGGGCGGAATTTCCTGGGGGCCCTCGAGCCGCCGGGCGAAGGCCCTGCCGATGGGCGAGTCCACCACAATCCCCAGGATCGGGATCAGGAGAGCGACGAGGACGAGAAGTACGATGACCGACATGGGTCGAGTCTACGACGGATGGAGGGCACCTTCAAGGGCCGAAGCGTACCACGCTTCGATGGCCTCGCTGAGATCGGAGATCAGGCTCGGCCCGTAGCGCGCCAGGAAGGGCGCGATGGTCAACACCCGTTCCTGCGGCTTGTTGTCGGGCAGCACGAGGGTTCGGGCCTTGGCGATCTGACCGAGCTCGATTTCTTGACGGCGTTTGAGATGCTGCACCAGCTTTTTCTCCATGTCCTGCAGCCCGGACAGGGCCTGATGCTTAGTGCCCTGCACCGGGCGGGCCAGGGTCGGATCGATCTCGGCCGCGCTTCTCTCCAGGGTCTCGTAGCCAGCCTCGATCGCTGCCCGTAGGGTTGCCAGGGCGCGGACCGCCTCGTCCGGCAGCTGGGAGCGTATCAGCCTGGCTTCCAGCGTTCCCGATGGCTCCAGGAGGTCGCCGATCTCGAGATGGAACTTCTGCAGCACTCGCTCGACCTTGGGCTCGATCAGAAGTCCCGACCAGCGAGGCAGCGCCGGCTGCCGGGGTATTCGCATACGCTGGTAAATAGGCGGCGTCAGCGCCAGATAGCCTAGCTCACTAGGGCCAGCCATGTAGGCGACGGTTGGCAGCAAGGCGCTCTCAATTACCGGCCGCAGGAGCACGTTGGGCGAGAACCGCTCCGGCTCGGCGGCCGCCAGCCGCTGTAAGGCATCGAGATCGAACTGTTCCCTGCCCCGGCGGGTCATGAATCCGCCATTCGAGATCACCAGACGGTCACGCCCCTGTGCTCCTTCGAGCATGACCAGGGTAGCACCATCGCCTACGGGGACCTCAGGATCCACTCCCGCCGTCCGCAGCTCGTCCGCACGGTCCTGCAGGTCGCGATCCAGCTCACGCGCAAGGCCCAGCGCCCGCACCAGGTGACGTGCCGCGGACCGCTTGACGACTTGATGCGTGCTGTCGAGGCACACGACCCCTGCGGGCGCGACCAGCTCGGCGAGCGCCGCCGCGAAGCTATGGGCCACCGTGGCCTGCGGTCGGTAATGCCGGCGGAGCCAGTCGAGGGTCCACTCCCGGAATTCCGAAGTTGGCAGGTCGGCGGCTAGGGTGCCCAGTACTTGGTCGATGGCCTCGCCTAGCGGCTGGCGGTACATCGGCGTGAGCGGCGCCTCAGGCGGCCGGCCCGGGAGTGAGGCCGCTCGTAGCGTTCCGTCACCCGCGATCCAACTGGCCTGACTGGCTTCGGCAAAATCGTGATCGTCGCCGGCCACCCAGAAGACTGGCACCACTGGCCGCTGCCACTGTCGCTCGAGGACGCGGGCGAGCGCGGCGGTCGAGAGCGCCTTGTAGATGGTATAGAGCGGACCGGTGAATAGGCCGGGCTGCTGGCCGGTGGTGACCGCTACGGCACCGGGCTCGCGGAGCCGGGCCAGCGCCGCCTCGCGAGCGGGGCTGGGGACGATGGCGTCGCCCAGCGCCTGGTCGAACGCTCCTTCGCGCGGCGCCGGAAATTCGATGGTGGAGGCGATTGGGGTCGCTACGATGCGCAGTGTCATCCGACCTGTCCCAGAAGAATCGTGCGCGCGGAATCGGGAGCCATTGGGCCCCCATCGTAATCGCCGAAGCGGTGCCGCACCTCGACCCCGGCTGCCACGAGCATGGCGGACATCTGGTCGGGTTCGAAGAGGCGGACGCGCTCCCTGTAATGTCTCCCCTTCGGCGACCGAATGCTCTTGCAGACGTATCGCCCATCGGGAGAGACCGTGCGGGAGACCTGGATGTGGGAGCCGCCCACCTCCACGGTCTCCTCCGGAACCAGCCCACGCCGGATCGAGGCGGGGTTGAGAAAGTCGATCACAAACCAGCCACCCGGCCGCACGGTTGAAATCATTTCAGCGAGCGCTGATGTATGTTCGGAATCCCGCTCGAAGTAGCCGAAACTGGTGAACAGGTTGACTGTGAGGTCCATGGACTGGGGACGGATCGGAAGCTGGCGCATGTCTGCCCGGACCAGCGGCGCATCGGTCACCTGGCGAGCAAGGCGTAGCAGCGTGGCGGAGAGATCGAGGCCAAAACAACGAGCGCCCGCGGATACGAAGGCGCGGGCATGGCGGCCGGCACCGCACGCTACGTCCAGCACACGCCACCCCGCCTCGAACGGCAAGGTGCGGCGAATGAGCGCCACGGCGCGCTCAGCGTCGGCGTCATCCCGGTGGGGATAGAGGAGGAGATAGTCCTCGCCGAACCATTCCTCGAACCACTCAGTCATGAGAAACCGTAAGCGGTAAGCGGTGAGCAGTGAGCGGGACTAAACCAGAGAATGCAGGGCCGGAGCGCACTTACGATCTACCGCTTACCGCTCACCGCTCACGGCCTTTGTGGTACGGCTCTCCCCGCATGATCGTGAACGCCCGGTAGAGCTGTTCGAGAACCACTACCCGGGCGAGCTCGTGGGGGAGGGTAAGCGGACCCAGACTCCAGCGCGAATGGGCTCGAGCGAGGAGGGATGGATCCAGGCCATGCG
>JAXDMF010000123.1:0-3686 GCA_034666205.1 Gemmatimonadales bacterium | reverse complement strand
ACGACCACTGTACCGTCGGTGTAGCTCCTGACGTCTTGTTGGAAGTCCTCGGGCCAGGCGACGCCCCATCGGTAATAGCGCCAGCCCCATGCGGGGCCCCAATCCCAGCTGGCCTCGTCCCGGTCTTTATTGGTGCGGTCCACTACCCCATAACCCACGAGGAGGTCCGCCCCTGCCCGCGGGGTCTCTTTGAGGCCCCTGGCCTCGAGTTGGGCCTCGACGGCGGCTCGCGCCCCGTCGTCGATCAACTGGGGGTAAGCACTGTCGGGCCGGGACACCATCGCGAAGGTCCGGAAGTTCGAAAAGCCGGCCTCAGGGTTGTAGTCAACGGTGATCGGCTGACTGGCGCATGCCGCCACTGCGGTGAGTGCAAGGCTGAGCAACGCAACCTTGTGTTGTTTACCCATCGTCTGCTCCATCAAAAGGTTCAGGCTCGATGACCGGCTTGCCACTTAGGCCGGGCTGGTATCGAAGTTGGGGTGCCGGGTCTGGTTGTGCTTGCACCGTTCTGCTTCCCCGATTGGGTGGAGTCGCGTCAGACTCCCCAACCAGGAGTTCTGCTCTTCAAGAGTTGGCCTTTTGCCGGCTCAGTGAATAGACATAGGCTCCGACCGCCGCCAGCTGCGCTGGGGTGAGCTGAGCCCCGCCCATGGGAGGCATCACGCCCGTGTGCTCCTTCGGTGCGGACACCCCCTGGCGAATGACTTTGGTGATGCTGGCCAGGCTCCCGTCGCCCCATATCCACTTGCCGTCCGTCAGGTCCGGCGCGAGGGGAGTGCCTTTGGCGTTGGTGCCGTGGCACCCGGCACAGGTGGCCCCGGCCACCTGCCCGTGATATACGCTGTCGCCCAAGGCAATCATGGCCGGTGTAACCCCGGGGATAGTCGCGGCTGACTTCTCCGCGACGGGTGCAGGAGTGGCTGCACCGCCGGGTTGAGCTCCGGCGTCCGGATGCGTGCCTTCCGGCGGTCCGACCGATTCCGCGGCTTGGGCGGGAGCCGCACCGTTGCCGCCGCCGGGGGCGGGCGGGCGCTGCCCCGTAGTGCTTGCGCCTCGAGCCACCGGCGAAGCGCCGGTGTACGCTACCCGCCAGATGCGGCCATGAAGGTCATCCGAGATGTAGAGGGAGCCATCCGGCCCGGTGGCAATTCCGCTCGGGCGATGAGCAGCCTGTCCCGGGTCCTTGTTGGCGCCGGCGAATCCGTCGGCAAACACCTCGTACTTGCCGGTGGGCTTGCCGTTGGCGAAGGGGACAAATACGACGTTGTAGCCGCCCTGGGGGCCAGGCGCCCGATTCCATGAGCCGTGAAACGGGATGAATGCCCCGCCTTGGTAGCGCGAGGGAAACTTGCCGCCATGGTAGAAGAGCAGATCGTTCGGCGCCCAGTGCGCCGGAAAGTACGCGACCGGCGCTCGCTTCGTCGCGCAGGATCCGACGGCTTTCCCGCCGTCGCCGCCGTACTCCGGTGCCAGCACCAACTTGGTCTGCGCGGAGTCGAAATAGCACTCCGGCCAGCCGTAGTCGGCGCCCCGTTCGAGCCGAACCAGCTCTTCCGCCGGAAGGTTTTGGCCCTGCACCGGCGTGTACAGCTTGGGCCAGTTTTCCGCGAGCTGGTCCCGCCCGTGTTGGGTGCTGTAGACGGCACCTCTCGAATCAATGGCGATGCCTTCCCCATTGCGAATGCCGGTGGCATAGCGCTCCCGGGGAGAGAAGCGCTGTCCCGTGCGTTTCGCATCGTACCGCCAGATGCCACCCCGATTCCGAAGCTCGGTGCACGGACGATGGCCGGGCGAGAGAGCTATCCGATTCTTGATCTGGCAGCTATTCGTAGCCGATCCCAGATCGACATACAGTCCGCCACTGGAGTCGATGGCGAATGGGTGCATCGGGTGGTCGCCGGTGAGAGGCAGGCCCTGAACCACGACCTCCGGCTTGCCGGTAGGCGTGATGGCTCCCGATGCCAGGTCGTAGCGCACGATCTTGTCATTGGCTTCGGCGTAGAGCGCACCGTTGTAGAGTCGTATGCCGGTTCCCCCTGCACCACCGCTCTGTACGCTGTTGCCGAACCGGGCGATCACATCGGCCCGGCCGTCACCGGTCGTATCCCGCAAGGCGACAAGGAAGCCGCCGGCGGGAGGGGTGTCGTTCCCGTAATACTTCCCACTCCAGGTGTTGACGTAGACGGTGCCGCCGGAGGTTACGGCCAGATGGCGCAGGTGCCCGATGCTATCGGCGAACACGGTGGCACAGAAGCCGTCAGGCAGCGTCAGCCCGCTGTTGGGGCAGGCAGGGGCGTCGGCAGCAGCCGATTGAACGCTGTCGCCGGGAACGTCCCCCAATGCAGCACTCCCGCGCTTGTCGCTGCTGGTGCAGCCTATGGCCAGTACCGCGGCGGACAGAATCGCGGCGGCGGACCCCCTGCGCAGTGTCGTCGATGGATCCATATGGTACCTGCTCTCAGTGCGTGTCATTTGGATAGCGTCCACAGTTCGAAGCGGTTCGCAGTGAGGAAGACGACCCCCAAAAAGGTGCCGGACTCCCCGCCACGCCGATTGCACTTCCTTGCTCCCCCGTTCTGGAGGGCGGGAGCAAGCAGCTCGGTCCATCCCCGATCGGGGGAGCAGAGCCGTTCAAGCCTGCACGCCACCTAAACCTCAATTTGCAACCCGGACAGATCGTCAACCTCGTCGGGGAGACCGGCCAGATGAGCACCACTTTGGACGTCGAGACAATCATTCGGCAGGCGGGTCCTGTCCTCCATCAGCACGGCCAGGAGATCCAGCCCTTCGGGCAGCTGGTGAAGCTGCCGATTGCGTTGGCGGAGTCCGCCTGCAAGCAGAGTGTCGCCAACCTCAACCAGTTGCTCGCCGACACCATGACGCTGCGGGATCTCTACAAGAAGCATCACTGGCAAGTGCTGGGACACACGTTCTACCAGCTGCACCTGTTGTTCGACAAGCATTTCGAGGAACAGAGCAAGCTGGTGGATCAGATCGCCGAGCGGATCCAGCTGCTCGGCGGGGTAAGCATTGCGATGGCAGCCGACGTGGCCGAGACCACGATCATTCCCCGGCCACCCAGGGGGCGCGAGCCAGTGCCGGTGCAGATCTCGAGGCTCCTCCATGCGCACGAGATCGTGCTCAAGGAGGCCCGCACCATGGCCCGACAGGCGGTGGAAAATGGGGACGACGGCACCAACGATCTGATCGTGAGCGACGTCATCCGCACCAACGAGTTGGAGGTTTGGTTCGTGGCCGAGCACGTCGTGGACACGCCGGCGGTACGGGCGAGGTAGGCAGCGATGGCAACGAACGGGAGCTCTACACCCGAGGATCCTCCCGCCGGCGAGGAAACCAGGGGCAACGCGCGGGCGCTCGTGGCTGCGATTGCGGGGGTGGGCGCCGTGATATCACTTGCCCTTCTGGTGGAGGCGGTGCTCCGCAACTCGTGATTTCACTGTGGGTGACCTTGGCAGCAGCTTCGGCATGCTGCGGCAACTGATGAGTGGAAGGAGTTGGCAGTGGCTGACAGCGAACTTCGATCCGGACCCAGACTGGGATTCATTGGCCTGGGAGCCATGGGCGGCCGCATGGCCCAGCGGCTTCTTGCCGCCGGATATGATCTGACGGTGCACGACCGGGCCCGAGAGCGGGCCCGACCCCTGGAGCAGAGCGGGGCGAAGTTC
>JAXDMF010000122.1:0-4727 GCA_034666205.1 Gemmatimonadales bacterium | reverse complement strand
TCCTGGCGACGTCATCGAAATTCACGATCTCCAGCTTGGCGTATTTGGGCACTCCGAGGGAGCAGGTGACCCGGCTCCGTATCACGAAGCGGTCGCCGATGGCGATCGGGACCACTGTGTCGGTCACATAACTGTTGCTGGGCGCGGCCCGGATGGCCTCGAAGGTTTCGGTTCGGGCCTGGAAGCCGGGATTGGCGGTGTTGGTGGTATCGATGCCCAGTGCCGCACGGGGGATGAACACGTGGCGGCCATCCGGCTCCACGTTGTACGCGAAATCGAACGCGTCCGTCTGGTCGGTACGGACCCGCCGGCCACCATCCAGCGCATACCCGCTCGGCGTCGCGACGGGCGTGCCGATGAGCGAGTACAGGGTGTCGGCCCGCTCGACGTTGGTGAGCGTGGCAGCCGGCAACCCGCTCGTGTCGCTGCAGGCAGCGGCCCACAGCACGAGGAGGACACAGAGGGATGATCTCATGGAGCCGGAAGGTTAAGCGCGACGAAGGGCGGAATCAATATTTTCTTGACTTCGCTCAGAGCGACTCATACGTTCCCGAGGCATTTTTCCCCACCGAACGGAGCGAGAGCGATGGCCAGCTTGGGAGAGGTCGTGCGTGGGTTAGGCGCACGCGACAGCGTCGAGGCAGTGCTGGTGCTCAGCGCTGACGGCCTGCCGATCGAGCACACCGCACGGGTGCCGTTCGAGCCGGAAGCCGTCGCCGCACTCACGGCGACGTTGGTGCAGTACGCTACCCGGCTCGGAGTGGGTGCCGGACGCGGCGCGCCACGCACATCGGTGATCGACTACGAGCAAGGCCTTCTCATCGTGGCGCAGATCGGGTCCGGCGACTCGCTGGCCATCCTGGCGGCACCCGATGCCGACATCGGCGAGCTGCTCTACGATCTCCGGCAGCATCGGCCGGCACTCGCGGCGTTGCTGTAAGCGGGGAAGCACGGAGGCGGGGAGGCTGGGAAGCCGCTTGCCACAGGTACAAGAGTTCCTCACCTGTTTGTACATTTCTCACTCTCACAACACCGTAGCGCTTACCCCGGGGGCTTCTACCATTTTCCTTCTTGTCGCTTCCCCGCTTCCCCGCTGCCCCGCTGCCCCGCCTCTATGAGATGGGCCGTCGTCCTGGCGGGCGGATCGGGCACTCGCTTCTGGCCCCTGAGCACTCCCCAGAATCCCAAGCAGCTGCTCCCGCTCACCGGCTCGACCTCGACCGCAGAGGAATCGATCGATCGGCTGGCGGGACTGGTTCCCAAGGAACGCATTCTCGTGGTCACCGGCGCCGCCCTGGCAGACCAGCTCCGGCAGCGCCTCAAACTTCCCGCCTCGAACATCCTGGTCGAGCCCCGCGCAGCCTCGACCGCCCCGGCGCTCATCTGGGCCACCGCGGAAGCCCAGCGCCGCGATCCGGACGCCGAGGTGTTATCGCTGCATGCGGATTGGGCCATCGGAGACGGGGCCGCGTTCCGCCGCACCGCGGACATGGCGCTCACCACGGCTCGCCGCTACGAGCGTCTGGTCACCGTCGGGGTGGTTCCGTCTCGCCCCGAGACCGGATATGGCTACATCGTGCCTGGTCCACCGCTGGGAGACGGCGCCCGCATGGTGGCCCGCTTCTCGGAGAAACCGGATGCCGCGACCGCGCTCGACCTGATGGCCGCCGGGGCGCTCTGGAACAGCGGGCTGTTTGCCTGGACGGCGGAACGCCTGCTGCTGGAGGCGGAGGCGCACACTCCCGAGGTGGCGCCGTATCTGCCGGCCCTCAGAGCGGGTGATATCGAGCGGTTCTTCCGCGAGGTGACACCGATCTCAATCGATGTGGGCCTGCTGGAGCGCAGCGGCTCGGTCGCTGTCGTTAGCGGCGCCTTCGCCTGGGACGACATCGGCACCTGGCAGGCGCTCACCCGCGTCCGTCCCAAGGACCCCAGTGGGAATGTCGTGGTCGGCAGCGCCTTCACCCACGAGTCCCAGGATTGCATCATCTGGTCGGATCGCGACACCGTCGTGTTGAGCGGAGTGCGTGACCTCATCGTGGTGCAGGCTAATGGCCGGATCCTGGTCATGCCGACGGAGCGAGCAGCCTCTATGAAACAGCTGCTCGACGCGCTTCCTCCCGACATACGCGACGTCGAGTCGTGACCACGCTCTACCTGCTCGAGCGGGAGTCGCCGGGAGCAGAGTGGGCCCCGTTTGCAGGCGTCCGTCCGCTGGCGGAGCTGCGGGCCGGCATCTGGCGCGTCCGCGAGCGGTGGGAAGCAGCAGTGGGGAACGACGCGACGGCGCTGCTCGGGTCCCATGTCGCCGGGTTTAGTGAAGGCGACGCGCCGGCCTTCCGGCCGGTGAGCCCGATCGATGGGCCGGCAATCATCGGTGCGGCGTGGTTCGCGCCGACCGGTGCGCCCATCGTTCCCGGGGCCGCTCGCCGGTTCGTCCACGCCGGCGAGACTGTCGGCTGGGTGATCCCTGCCGGTGAACGCTGGCACGGTCCTCACACCAAGGGACCGGAGCTCGCGGTCGAGGGCGTCCTGCTGCGCGGCACCTTCGACCTGCTCACCGCATTGGAGGAGCTTCTGCCCGCTGACTGCGCCGACTTCCTCGCGGCGCCGAACGACGGAGTGCCGGTCGGGAGCGTGGTCCTGGGCGACCCCACCCACCTCGTATCCCTGGGTGCGAACGTCGAGCCTGGCGTGGTATTCGACCTCAGGAACGGTGCGGTCGTGCTCGACCAGGGAGCCGAGGTCCGCAGCGGCACCCGGCTGGAGGGCCCGGTCTACGTGGGGCCGGGGACCAGGATCCTCGGAGGATTCATCCGGGCCTCGGTGTTCGGCGCGGAGTGCCGGGTCCGGGGGGAAGTCGCGGCCAGCGTCTTTCTCGGCTTTGCCAACAAGAGCCACGACGGGTTCGTAGGGCATAGCGTCATCGGCCCATGGGTCAACCTCGGCGCGGGCACCACCACTTCGAATCTCAAGAACACATACGGCCAGGTTCGCCTCGAGGTCGATGGCCAGCGGATCGATACCGGGCGCCTCAACCTGGGAAGTCTGATCGGCGATCACGCCAAGACTGCGATCGGGACGATGCTGGCCACGGGGACGGTGGTCTCCGTCGGCGCCAACGTGTTTGGTACACCCATGCCGCCGAAGTACGTGCCGCCGTTCGCATGGGGCTGCTCGGGAAGTGAGCGGATGACCGAGGACGGCTTTCTTCGGGTCGCGGAGCGGGTCATGAGCCGGCGGAGCGTGACCTTCTCCGCCGAGCGCCGCGAGTCGCTGCGTCAGACCTTCGCGCGGAGCACCCGCCGATGATGACGCTCTATGTGCTCGGCTCGGGATCCCGGGGAAACTGCTGTGCGGTGGAAGCGGAGGGCGTGGCGCTGCTGATCGATGCTGGTTTCAGCGCCCGCGAGGTGGAGCGGCGCGCCGTGGCGGTGGGACTGGATCCGGCGCGGCTCGTGGGCATCGCCCTCACCCACGAGCATGGCGACCATTCCTGCGGAGCGTCGCTGCTGGCACGCCGGCTCCGGATTCCGGTGCTCACCACGCCAGGGACCTGGGGCCGACTCGCGGTGGAGATGGAAGACGCCGAGCATCGTGCGCTCGGGCTTTGCGCTGGAGCGGAGCTGGGCCCCTTCACCGTCGAAGCATGTCCCACCAGCCACGATGCCGCCGAGCCGCTCGCCATCGTGGTGCGAGACCCGAAGGGGACCAGTATCGGGGTGGCGTACGATCTCGGCCGGCCCACTACGGCCGTGCGCTATCTGCTCCGCGACCTTACCGCCATCGTGCTCGAGGCCAACCACGACGAGGTCCAGCTCCGGACCAGCGGCTACCCTCCCGTGGTACAACGTCGGATTGCCGGATCAGGCGGCCATCTCTCCAACCGTGCGGCCGCCGAGCTCCTGGGCGAGCTCCACCACCCCGGCCTGTCCGTCGTGGTGCTGGCCCACCTCAGCGAGCGGTGCAACACGGCCTCTGCTGCCCGGGTCGAGGTGGGACGGGCGCTCCGGCGGGTAAAATTCCGGGGCGCCCTTTATGTCGCGGAGCAGGACGACCCGTTACCCCCCATCGTCATCGTTCAAACGCACGGTGTGCAGCTGGCGCTGGCGCTCTAGCCCCGGCTGGCCTGCGTTCTACACCGTCGAGTAGCGCATCGGGAGGGGGATGTAGCCCGAGGCGGTGACCATGATCTGGTCGCACACCCTCTGGCCAGGGATGGTCCTTCCCGGCTTTCCCCGGATGCCCTCCCCCGTCTCACTCTCCCCGACCACGCACGCGAAGGTGTGGGTGAACTTCGTATTCGAGTTGAAGCTCTCCGACCCGACATTGACAGTGGCCGGCACGGGAAGGCGAGTCTCCCAATCCTCTACCCAGATCGTATAAGTGCCGGAGGCGCCGATCACCGGCGCAGGATCGATGCAGGCAAACAGTTTCCGTAGCCCCTGCCATTCGGGGAGGTAGCCGGCAAGCTTGGCGGTCATGGCATCCCGATACTTCTCCGCGCCTTTCACATTCGGGTGACCCATGGACGCCCCCGCGCACAGCGGGTCGAACTCCTGCCCCGCGGCTTGGCAGTACGCCTTGCGGGCATCGAGCATGGGATCGCTCTCGGCGACGTTGAACAGGCACCGCTGGGATGCCCCGTACCCGTTGTAGTCGGTGAACCCCGGATCGGCGTACACGCAGCGGTTGGGGGTGCGTCCGTTCTGCGCATCGACCGCGGC
>JAXDMF010000121.1:0-8612 GCA_034666205.1 Gemmatimonadales bacterium | reverse complement strand
TACCCGCGGTCTACCGGGACAGCAATTGCCGCCGAAGCCTGGTCATCCGGCGCCGCAGCGAGCCGTCGAGCACCCGTTCACCCATGCGGATGATCGCTCCGCCCAGGATCTCCGGGTCCACCGAATAGGCGGCAATGACTTCCTTCTTCAGCTGCCGCCTTAGCAACTCCTCGATCGTCCGCTGCAGCTTCGCGTCCGGCTTTCGGGCCAGGGTTACCCCGGCCCGCACTCGCTCGAGCTTCTGGTCGAGCAGCACCATGTACTCATGCGCGATCTCCCGCAGGATTCGGTGCCGACCGCGCTTGACCACCGCCTGGAGGAACAGGACGAACTCCCGCGGCGCATCCTTCATCGCCGCGCCCAGGATGCGGGCCTTCTCCGACTTGGGCACCCGGGGCGACATCAACATCGTCTGCACCCGCGGCGTCGTATCGACCGCCGCGGCCACCGCGTCCATCAGGTCGGCGTAGCGCTCCGCGCTCCCGGCCCGCTGGCCCAGCTCGAACAGCGCCTCCGCGTAGTTGCGGGCCACCGTCTCGTTTCTCAATGGGGCGTGTCCAGGCTGGCGAGGTACTCCTGCACGATCTTCCGGTCGGTCTCCGAGTCGAGCCGCTCGCCCAGCAGCTTCGACGCAGCCGCGAGGGACAGGTCCACGGCCTCGCGCCGGAGCTCCTCCACCGCCCGGTCCCGCTCGCCCGCGATGTCTCGCAGCGCCCGGGCCAGCAGCTCCTCCTGCTCCTGCCGGGTCTTCTCCAGCGCCGCCGCCCGCTCCTTCTCGGCCACGCTCTTGGCTTCGGTGATCATGGCGTGCGCCTTGGCGCGGCTCTCCTCGAGGAGCCGCTTGTGCTCCTCGAGCAAAGCCTGTGCTTCCTTGTTCCGGCGCTCCGCCTCTTCCAGCTGCGCCTGGATGCGATGCTCCCGATCGACCGTCGCCTTTATCAGCGGTGGCCAGGCGAACCTCTTCAGCACGTAGAGCAGCGCGAAGAAGACCACCCAGGTCCAGAAGAACAGACCGAAGTTGACCTCGAACGGGGAGGCCGGACCGGCGGCGTGCCCTTCGGCCTCCTGCACCAGCGCGATCAGTCCCAGCATAGTCGATCCAGGTTACTGGATGAGCTTGAACAGCAGGGCGAACACCAGCGCGATGATCGCGGCGCCCTCCAGCAGCACGGCGAAGAGCAGTCCGGCGCCCCGGATCTCGGCGGCGGCCTCCGGCTGGCGGGCGATCCCTTCGGCCACCTGGCCGCCGATCCGGCCCAGGCCGATGCCGGCGCCCACGATGGCCAACCCGATGCCGATGCCGGCGCCGAGGAGGGCGTTGGTGTTCCGTGCAACCGCGACGGCATCGCCGCCGGCTTCCTGAATCAGGGCGAGCATGTGCAACATCTCAGACTCCAGTCAAAGGCGGGAGATCCATGAGTTTCCGCGCTTCCCCGGACGGGCTCCGATTCTCCCGGATCGGGCTCCTTCCGGTGCCCGCCGATGTCCCGGGGCTCGCCCTGAGCGAAGCGAAGGGGCAGCGGGCTTCATCCGCCGGTCGGCGGATTACAGGTCCGGGCCGGCGGAAGCGCTCGGCGGCCCGGCTTTCAGTCATTGCGAAGGCCCTGAGCGCAGCGAACGGGCCTGAAGCAATCCGGCCGATCACGCCACCGGATCGCCACGCCGCCTGTGGCGGCTCGCGATGACTCAGTGCTCCTGCTGCATCAACCCAATGAAGACCGAGCTGAGCAGCGCAAACACGTACGCCTGGAGGAAGGCGACGAACAACTCCAGCATCATGATCGCCAGCACCAGCATCGCGGTGACCAGCCCGATCACCCAGTTCCACCCTTGTAGCGACCCGAACAGAAAGATGATCCCGAAGAGCGAGAGGATCACGAAGTGGCCGGCCACCATGTTGCCGAAGAGTCGGACCGCCAGGGCAAACGGCTTCACCAGCTTGCTGATGATCTCGATCGGCGCCATGGCCACCGACATCGCCACACCGCCCACCCCTTCCAACCCCGGGACTTTGGGGAAAATCGTATGGAGATATCCCGTCGGACCCAGCTTGATCATCCCGCTGATCTCGACCGTGAGGAACACCACGATAGCGAGCGCCGCAGTCACCGCCAGGTTGCCGGTCGGCGAGGCGCCCCACGGAAAGAGGCCGAGCAGGTTCGAGTAGAGAATGAAGAAGAACAAGGTCATGATGAAGGGGGCGAACTTGGCACCGTCGTGCCCGATGTTGGCGATGGCGATGTCGTTGCGCACGAACAGCACCATGGCCTCGACCGCGCCGGCGAACCCTTTGGGCGCGGCCTCGAAGGCCCGTTGCTGCTTCATCATGCGTCCGGCGATGTACATGGTCAGGAACACCAGGATCGCCGCGATGAACAGGAAGTACACGTGCTTGGTGGGCGAGAGATTCACCACCAGCGAGCCGATATGGATGTCGGGCCAGCGGGGTAGGTGAATCGTGCCGAAGGGATAGAAGTCGATGCTCCAGGCGTCCGCGGTATGGTGCAGGACGACTTCACCGATGTTGGGGACCTGCTGCTGAATCATCGGACCAGACGAGCCTCCATGAACAGCAACGGAACCAGAACCCCGAGGAAGCCGAAGGCGGTGGGTAGCGGGGGGAAGTGGACCCGATCCAGGGTGACCGCGATTCCCACCAGCGCCACGCCCAGGAAGCGGAGGAGCATGCCGAGACCCCAGCGCTTGAGCAAGCGGACCGTCTCACCGGCGAACGCCGGCCGGACCAGTGCGACTGCAACCACCTGAATTGCGGTGGCGATCAGCCCGAATACCAGGCCGGGCAGCAAAGCGTCGTGACCCCAACCCAGAACCAGCAGGCCGCTCACCATTGCCGTGAGCGCGACGCCGAGACCGAGCTCCTTCATCGACCCTTCTGCTCTCGCCGCCGCCGCTCCTCTTCCTGCAGCCTGCGATACACCACCAGAAAGCTCAGCACCGTTCCCACCAGGGTGCCGGTGATGGTGAAGAGCGGCATCAGGTTCAGCAGGCGATCCAGACCCAACCCGAGGAGCATGAAGAGGATGATCCCGCCGGCGAAGGTGAGCCCGAGGGAGACGTACTTGTAGCCCTCGCCCATCTCCCGGCCGACGTTTTCGTCCTTGGGTGCCATACGCCGGGCTAAGCTATCGGCTTGTGAAATATTTCGCAATGTGGAGGAGGGCTATGGGCTATGGGCTATGGGCTACGGGCTGCGCCGCTGGCCATTGAGCTCCTGGTCGCTGCTTCTCACGCTCGAGGAATAGCCCATAGCCCATAGCCCACCAACTGGCGTCCATCTCCCGACCCGGGTAATCTCCGATCATGACCGCCACCCAAGCCGCGCCCCACGACGACGTCCAGCAGCTCGAGCGTCTGGTCAACGCCGTTACCCAGCTCAAGAGCCAGGTGGCGCAGCGCATCGTGGGCCAGGAAGACGTGGTGGACGGGATCCTTACCGCGGTGCTGGCCGGCGGGCATGCCCTCCTCATCGGCGTACCCGGGCTGGCCAAGACCCTCATGGTCCAGACCGTGGCCGAGGCGCTCGACCTCTCCTTCAATCGGGTGCAGTTCACCCCCGACCTGATGCCGAGCGACATCACCGGCACCGACATCATCGAGGAAGACCTCACCACCGGCAAACGGGCCTTTCGCTTTGTGCGCGGCCCCATCTTCGCCAACGTGGTGCTCGCCGACGAGATCAACCGGACGCCGCCCAAGACCCAGGCCGCGCTGCTCCAGGCCATGCAGGAGCACCAGGTGACCGCGGCCGGCACCACCTACCGGCTGCCGGATCCGTTCTTCGTGCTCGCCACCCAGAACCCGATCGAGCAGGAGGGAACCTATCCCCTGCCCGAGGCACAGCTCGACCGCTTCATGCTCGAGCTCCGGGTGAACTATCCCAGCAGGACAGAGGAAGAGGCGATCGTCGAGCAGACCACCGGAACCTCGCGGGTCTCGCTGCATCCGGTGCTCGATGCCGGGTCGGTGCTGGCGATGCAGGCGCTGGTTCGGCGGATACCGGTGTCCCGCGGATTGATCCGGTCCGCGGTGAGCCTGGCCCGGATGACCCGTCCCGGAGACGCGGAGGCGCCCGGCTTCATCAAAGAGTACGTGGAATGGGGAGCCGGTCCCCGCGCGTCGCAGTATCTGGTGCTCGGCGCCAAGGCGCGCGCGGCCATCGCCGGCCGTCCCATGGCGGATCTCGACGACGTGCGGGCGGTGGCCTCGTCGGTACTCCGGCACCGGCTGGTCACCAACTTCGCGGCCGAGGCGGCCGACCGGACCAGTGAGCACCTGGTCCGCGAGCTGGTCGGAGGAAAGGCCTGGCTGGGTTGACCGATACACCGGTTGCGGTGGCTACAGAATCCAAGCCTACCAGGTCCGCGGCGGTCAGATACAGGCCGCTTTTTCTTGTCCTCGCCCTCGGGTTTGTGTTGGGATTTCGGCTCCTGCTCTACGTCTGGATTCCCAATCGGTCCAGTGATTTCGACCTCCTCTACAACGCAGCCGTCCACCTGGTCCAGGGCGAGAGTGCCTACCCGGTCGCGACCCAGTGGTTCACCTACCCGCTACCGGCGGTGCTCCTCGTCGTCCCCTTCACGGCAATTCCCCTGGAAGCCGCGCGCCTGATCTTCGATGTCCTGGTCGGTTGGGCGTTCGTGTTTGCGCTGTGGAGATACCGCGGCACTTTCGCTCTTCTCGCGGTACTGTCGGGAGCTTTGCTCTTCGCAATTTCGAATGGCCAGACCACACCCCTCATGGTGGCAGCAAGTCTGGTCCCGGCGCTCGGCTTTCTCCTGGTTGTGAAGCCCAATACCTCGGCCGCCCTCTGGCTTGCGCGGCCCTCAGGGATGGCGGCGCTGGGAGTGATCGCCTTCCTGGTCCTCAGCCTAGTGATTCTGCCATCGTGGCCTCGGGATTGGTGGACGGCATTGCTGCAGGACAACACGGACCTGGTCCCCCCAATATTGCGTCCATTTGGTCTCGTCCTGTTGCTTGCGGCGCTCCGGTGGCGTTCACCGGAAGGACGGCTCCTCCTCGCGATCGCCTTCATCCCCCAGAACACTCTGCCGCACGAGCTGATCCCGCTGGCACTCATCCCCGCGAATCTCGTTGAGATGGGGATCTTTGTGGCCGGGAGCTGGATTGCCCTGGCCGTAGTGGCAGACCAGATGCATCTCAGCCATAACATCGCCGAGTGGACGGCGGCCAGCTGGCCGGTAACGCTCGGCGCCGTCTACCTCCCAATGCTGTATCTGGTGCTCCGCCCAGCGCTGTCTCTGGGCTTCCTCCGGCGGAGTGGCAAGAGTGCACCCAAGATCGGGAAGGACCGAAGAAGGCCATATCGCCTTCCTGATGAGGAGCTGAAGGTCGACGTGATTCCCCACGACGACGGCGGGGTCACCGTGAAGGTGACCCACCTTCCGACGCAACTGTTTGCCAGTGAGTCAGATCAGTCTCGCGAGTCCGCGGCGCGGAAGGCCCACGACAAGTTGGCCGGGATCGTCGCCGGGTTGCGCCGGCGGGCAGAGAAGGCCATGGGTAGGGGAAAGCCCTAGCTCGGCGCCTGAAGAGGCAGTCATTGCGAGGGGTGAAGCGTGTACGCGGGCCACCCGGCCCCTCCAACCGTGTCCTCCCGCACCGCGACCTGGACCTCAGTGAGCGAAGTTTTACCTGGCGCACCACCGCGTTTCTGATCGCAGGCCTCAATCACCAACCCGCTTGACTCTTGCTTGACGACCGGGCGCTAGCCTGGCAATCGCAGTCGCTGGGGGAAGTAGCAGTGCAACGCCAGGATGGCATATGACCCGATGTACCCGCCTTACGCTCTGTTTAGCCGGCGCAGTGCTCACCGTGGCTTCTTGTCAAAACGACAATAGCGTAGGCCCCACCGATCCCAACGCCTCTGAAACAGGACCGAGGCTCGCCACCACAACGACCGCTCCGCTGGTTTTCCTCCAAGTTGACGCGGGGGTTGACCACACTTGCGGTGTAGCCACCGACAACCGGGCCTACTGCTGGGGCAGGAACAAAATCGGCATCGTCTCAGGGGGCATAACTGGCTCCGGCCAACTCGGCGACGGCACGACCACCGATCGCCATAGCCCTGTAGCTGTGGCCGGCGGGCTCCTCTTCCGCCAGGTGAGCGCGGGTGCCTATCACACCTGTGGCGTGACTATGGACTACCGGGCCTATTGCTGGGGCTGGAATGGCTCGAGCGACTATGGCTATGGCCAACTCGGAGACGGCACGACGACGACGCGTCTGAAGCCGGTCCCAGTCCTCGGCGGGCACCAGTTCCGCCAGGTGAGCGCGGGTTCCTTCTCTACTTGCGGGGTGAGTTACCCCGACAATCGGGCCTATTGCTGGGGCTGGAACCCTTATGGCCAACTGGGCGACGGCACCGTCATGGAGCGCCGGACGCCGGTAGCGGTCGCCGGCACCCTTCGCTTCCGCCAGGTGAGCGCGGGCGAGGGCCATACCTGCGGCGCCACCACCGACAACGTGGCGTACTGCTGGGGCCTTAACGCTGCCGGACGGATCGGGGACAGCACGACGGTGTTCCGGCGGAAGACGCCCACCGCGGTAGCTGGCGGGCTCCTCTTCCGCCAACTGAGCGCGGGTGCCGGCCACAGCTGCGGCGTGACCACCGACGACCGTGCCTTCTGTTGGGGCGATAACCATTACGGCCAGATTGGAGACGGTAAGACCACTTCCATCCGCCGATGGCCGAGGGCAGTGATCGGGGCACTCCGCTTCCGCGAGGTGATCGCCGGCTCATTCCACACCTGCGGCCAGACCACGACCAACCTGGCCTATTGCTGGGGGGACGGCCGGCTTGGCGACGGCACGACAATGCTTCGGCGAAGTCCTGTGCCAGTTAGCGGGGGGCACCAGTTCCGCCAGCTGACTGCCGGCGGCCCCAGCTGCGGCAGAGACCTCGTTCAGAAAGCCTATTGCTGGGGGGCTAATGGTTTCGGCCAGCTTGGCGACGGCACCACAACCACTCGATTGACGCCTCGGGCAGTCGTCGGCCCGATGTGAACGCCAAAGCACAAGCGTCGCTTGCTGATCGCAGTTCCTCTGTTACGAAAAAGTATTTCACCTTGGATGGCAACATGACCCGGTGGACCCGCCTCACCCTCTGTTTAGCAGGCGCAGTGCTCACCGTGGCTTCTTGTCAAAACGACAACAGCGTGGGCCCCACCGATCCCGGCGCCTCCGAAGCAGGGACGGCGCTCGCCACCACAACAACCGCTCCGCTGGCCTTCGCCCAAGTGAATGTGGGACCCTACCATAGTTGCGGGGTGACGACCGATCACCGGGCCTACTGCTGGGGAGGCAACTTTTCCGGACAGCTCGGCGACGGCACGACCACCAATCGTTCGAGGCCGGTTGCAGTCCTCGGCGGACTTCAGTTTCTCAACGTGGACCCAGGCACCAACCATACCTGTGGCGTCACCACGGACTTTCGAGCCTATTGCTGGGGTGAAAATGCTACCGGCACGCTCGGGGACGGTACGACGATAGATCGCCCAATACCTGCCCCGGTGGCCGGAGCACATCCGTTCCGCCAGGTCAGCGCGGGCTATTCCAGCACCTGCGGTGTAACCCGAGGTGGCCACGCTTTCTGCTGGGGTTGGAACTTTGTTGGCCAGCTTGGCGATGGCAAAACGACTGAGAGCCACATACCAGAGGAAGTCCGGGGCGGATTCACCTGGCTCGAGGTGAATGTCTCGGTCAATTACGCCTGCGGCGTGACCACGGATTACCGGGCGTACTGCTGGGGCGAGAACGGCTACTCTGAGCTCGGCGATGGCACCAGCACGAATCGATGGAGACCCACCGCCGTAGCGGGCGGGCTCTCCTTCCGCCAAATCAGCCCGGGCGACCGCCACGCCTGTGGCGTGACCACAGACTACCGGGCGTATTGCTGGGGGTTGAATATCGCCAACGAACTGGGTGACGGCACAAACAATTTCGGAAGAGCAACGCCGGGGCCGGTGGCGGGCGGAATCAAGTTTCGCCGGGTTAGCGCAGGCGATGGTTCGCATGTCTGCGCCATCACCACAGGCGGCCGGGGGTATTGCTGGGGAACTGACGAGAAAGGGGCGCTCGGCGCCGGCTCAACTAAGAGGAGCTCGAGACCGGTGGCGGTACTCGGCGGGCTCTACTTCAAGGACCTGGCCACTGGTGAGGACCATACCTGCGGGAGGACTTCCGCGGATAAGGCGTATTGCTGGGGAGATAACCAGCTGGGTGCTCTCGGCGACGGCACGACGACGAATCGGTCCACCCCTAGAGCCGTTGTTGGGCCGATGTGATCGGGTAACAACGAGGGTCGAGCCGGGCCTTCTGCTGGGGCGACAACGGTGGGGGCGCGCTTGGCGACGGCACCACAACCACTCGCCTGATGCCTCGGGCAGTCGTCGGCCCGATGTGAACGCCAAAGTACAAGCGTCGCTTGCTGATCGCAGTTCCTCTGTTACGAAAAAGTATTTCACCTTGGATGGCAACATGACCCGGTGGACCCGCCTCACCCTCTGTTTAGCAGGCGCAGTGCTCACCGTGGTTTCTTGTCAAAACGACAACAGCGTGGGCCCCACCGATCC
>JAXDMF010000120.1:0-4440 GCA_034666205.1 Gemmatimonadales bacterium | reverse complement strand
TCGATGTGTACGAGGAGGTCGAGGGGCAGAAGCGGCTCAAGAACGCGATCGAGAAGGAGGTCTACCTGGGCGAGCTGCCCATCATGACCCCGCTCGGCACGTTCGTGATCAACGGCGCGGAGCGCGTCGTGGTCAGCCAGCTCCATCGGTCGCCCGGTGTGGTGTTCGAGGAAGACACCCACCCGAACGGCCAGCGGCTCTTCTCGGCCCGGATTATCCCGTTCCGCGGCTCCTGGGTGGAGTTCACGATCGACATCCACGACGTGATCTACGTCCATATCGACAAGAAGAAGAAATTCCCGGCGACCGCGCTGCTCCGTGCCTTCGGCCACGGCGGCAATGCGGACATCCTGAAGCTGTTCTTCGCCACCAAAGAGCTGAACATCACAGGCAAGCTCGAAGGCCGGCAGGAGAAGCGTGAGGTCCTGGGTTCGCTGCTCGCGGCGGATATTCCCAATCCCGAGGATCGCAGTGGGGAGCCCCTCGGGGTGGTGGGGGACGAGCTCACCCAGGAGCGGCTCAACGAGATGCGGCACAAGGGTATCAAGAGCGTCACCGTGTTCGCCGGTTACACCACGCTCGACGTGCGGGAAGAGGAACAGCCGACCTCCACCCGCGACCGGCAGAATCACGTGCTGGCGTTCGATGTGGCCGATCCCGAGACCGGCGAAGTCGTTGCCGAGGGCGGTGCGGAGTTGACCGAGGCCCTCCGGAAGAAGCTGATCAAGTCGGGTCTGCATAAGGTGGAGGTTCTGCTTCCGGCCGGCCGTTCCGAGTCGCCGCTGATCAAGAATACGTTGGCCAAGGACCCCACTCACAGCGAGGCCGAGGCCCTGGAGCAGATCTACGCCCTGCTGCGGCCGGGCGACGCGCCCAATCTGGAGACGGCGCGCCAGCAGCTCCAGAAGCTCTTCTTCAACCCGAAGCGCTACGACCTGGGGCGGGTGGGCCGCTACAAGATCAACCAGCGGCTCAAGCTCAAGACCGACCCGAACCACACGGTTCTGACCGAGGACGATTTCGTGGCGATCATCAGTTACCTGATCGATCTCCACGACGGCCGCGGCTTCACCGATGACATCGACCACCTCGGCAACCGCCGGATCCGGTCGGTGGGCGAGCTGATCGCCAATCAGTTCTCGGTGGGCCTGTCCCGGATGGCTCGGTTGGTCAAGGAGCGGATGAGCATCAACTCCGATCCGGAGAAGATCTCGCTCGACGACCTGGTCAACGCCCGCACGGTGAGCGCCGTGATCCAGGCATTCTTCGGCTCGTCCCAGCTTTCGCAGTTCATGGACCAGACGAACCCGCTGGCGGAGCTGACCAACAAGCGGCGGCTTTCGGCGCTGGGACCCGGCGGCCTCACTCGCGAACGCGCGGGCTTCGAGGTCCGCGACGTGCACTACTCGCAGTACGGCCGGATGTGTCCGATCGAGACGCCGGAAGGCCCGAACATCGGCCTGATCACGAGCCTCTCGACCTACGCCCGGATCAACGACCTGGGCTTCATCGAGACGCCGTATCGCGTGGTCAAGAGCGGCAAGGTGACTGACGAGATCCGCTGGTTGTCCGCCAGCGACGAGGAGGATTACACCGTCGCCCAGGCCAACGCGGTGCTCAATCCGGACGGCACCTTCGGGGAGCAGCTGGTGCTTTGCCGGAAGGGCGACGACTACCCGTTGCTGCCCCCGGACCGGATCGATTTCATGGACGTGGCGCCCGAGCAGCTGGTCTCGATCGCTGCTGCCCTGATTCCGTTCCTCGAGCACGACGACGCCAACCGCGCTCTCATGGGCTCCAACATGCAGCGGCAGAGCGTCCCGCTGCTCTTTCCCCAGGCGCCGCTGGTCGGGACCGGCCTGGAGGAGAAGGTGGCGCGGGACTCCGGCGCGGTGATCGTGGCGCGGCGGGCAGGCACCGTCACCCGGGTCACGGCCGACGAGATCATCGTGGACGCGGGCGCCAACGGCGCCACGGTGGGTGACACCCCCCTGGCGCGGCTGCACCAGCATGACCGCTACCGGGTCAAGAAGTTCTGGCGCACCAACCAGGACACCGCCATCAACCAGCGTCCCCTGGTTCAGCTGGGCCAGCAGGTCGCGGGCGGCGAGATCATCGCCGACGGCGCGGCCACCGAGGGTGGCGAGCTGGCGCTCGGCAGCAATGTGGTGGTGGCGTTCATGCCGTGGTACGGGCACAACTTCGAAGACGCCATCGTGCTCAGCGAGCGGCTGGTGAAGGACGACGTCTATTCGTCGATCCACATCCAGGAGCTCGAGCTGCACGTGCGGGACACCAAGCGGGGTCAGGAGGAGATCACCCGGGAAATCCCCAACGTCTCCGACGAGAGCGTGGTAGACCTCGACGAGCGCGGCATCGTTCGCATCGGCGCGCATGTAAAGCCGGGCGACATCCTGGTGGGCAAGATCACGCCGAAGGGTGAGACCGAGCTGTCGCCCGAAGAGAAGCTGCTGACGGCCATCTTCGGTGAGAAAGCCAAGGACGTCAAAGACAGCTCGCTGAAGGTACCGCCGGGCATGGCGGGGGTCGTCATCGACGTCAAGATCTTCAGCCGGATCGAGGATCAGGTCGTCGAGAAGGACCGCGGCGAGCGGATCGGCGAGGTGCGCCGGATCGAGAACGACGAGAAGGCCCGGATCAGCGCGGTCATGCTCGATGAGCTCACCAACCTGCTCAATGGGCAGGAAGTGGCGCTCATGCTCAAGTCGGGAACGGTCGAGGAGTATCTCCCCGCGGGCACCAAGCTGAGCGCGGTCGCGCTGCAGGACCTCGAGCTGGCCGACGTGGACCTGAAGACGCTCCGGGTGGCCAACAAGGCGGCCAACGAGCGGATCCGGGCGGCCATCGACATGGCGGCGCGCGAGCGGGCCAAGGTCGAGGAGAAGGCCGAGGATCAGATCGACAAAATCCTCCAGCCGGACGAGCTGCCTCCGGGCGTCATCCAGCTGGTGAAGGTGTATATCGCCGAGAAGCGGAAGATCTCGGTGGGTGACAAGATGGCGGGCCGGCATGGGAACAAGGGTATCGTCGCCCGGATCGTTCCCGAGGAAGACATGCCGTTCCTGCCGGACGGGACGCCGGTGGACATCGTGCTCAATCCGCTCGGCGTGCCGAGCCGGATGAATGTGGGCCAGATCCTCGAGACCCACCTCGGGTGGGCGGCCCGGATTCTCGGGTTCGAGGCAAAGACACCGGTGTTCCGCGGAGCCGACGAGGCCGAGATCGGGGCATTGCTCCGGCTGGCGGGATTCCGCTGGGCCGCCGATGGACTGCGGCTCCGCACCCGTCCGCCAGAGCCGTCGTCGCAGGCGATCACCCGGATGGTGCAGGACCTGAAGAAGGTGGCGCCGAACGGCGATCGCACCACGCTGCTCGAGGCGGGAATCGGGATGCTGGGCTCGCGGAGCGCGTCGCATGAGACCCGTGAGCTGTTCCAGGCGGTCCGCAGCTTCATGGTGGAGGCCGCGAAGGAGCTGGCCGAGCGCGAGCTCGGTGAGCGCCGCCAGGAAGTCGAGTTCCATCGAGCGCAGACCGGGCGCGACGATCTCGGCAAGGAGGAGAAGGCGTACGCCAAGGCGCTGCGCGACTCGGAAAAGGCGGCCGGGGTATCGGCCGCCGAGGCGCTCGAGGGGGCCGGAATGCCCGCGCTCGCCGCGCTGCTGGGTCCCAAGGCAGAGTCGGACATCGACGCGGCGGCAAATGAGCTGCTGCACGCGGCGGGACTTACCCCCACGGGCAAGGCGCGCCTCCGCGATGGCCGGACCGGGCAGCCCTTCGAGGGCGAGGTCACGGTCGGCTCGATTTACATGCTGAAGCTCAGCCACCTGGTGGACGACAAGATCCATGCGCGCTCCATCGGCCCGTACTCGCTGGTTACCCAGCAGCCACTGGCGGGCAAGGCGCAGTTCGGTGGACAGAGGTTTGGTGAGATGGAGGTCTGGGCGCTCGAGGCCTATGGCGCGGCGCATGTGCTCCAGGAAATGCTCACGGTGAAATCGGATGACGTGAACGGCCGCAGCAAGGTGTACGAGGCCATTGTGAAGGGGCAGAACCTGCCGGAACCCGGCATCCCCGAGTCGTTCAACGTCTTGGTGAAGGAACTGCAGGCGCTCGGTCTCAAGGTTACCCTCGGTACCACCGAAGCCGGCGACGAATAGAGGTTATCAATGATTGATTTTCGAAGCGGTCGCGAGCCCAAGAGCTCGAGTTTCGACTACATCAGCATCCGTATCGCGGCACCGGAGGAAATCCGGGGTCCCCGGGACCCGAAGGAGCGCGAGCGCCTGGAGCTCCAGGGGCAGCGGACCTGGTGGTCGTGGGGCGAGGTCACCAAGCCGGAGACGATCAACTATCGGTCGTTCAAGCCGGAGAAGGACGGCCTCTTCTGCGAGCGGATCTTCGGCCCGGTCAAGGACTGGG
>JAXDMF010000119.1:0-6065 GCA_034666205.1 Gemmatimonadales bacterium | reverse complement strand
CAGCGCATGGATGTCTCCCGGTGGAACCAGGAGACCATTGGTGCCGTGCGCCACCAGATCGGGGATCCCGCCGGTCGCGCTGCCTACGATCGGAAGCCCCGAGGCGAGTGCCTCGGCAAACACATTGCCAAAGGCCTCGGCCGATGATGGGAGGGTGAACAGGTCCGCTTCCCGATAACGCTCGGCCACCTGGGCTCGGGAGAGCGGCCCCAGGAATCGGACCTCCTGCGCCACACCCAGTCGGGTCGCCAGATCGCGGAGCACCCGCTCGTCGGCCCCGCCGCCCACGATCTCCAGCTCGAAGCGTCCCCGTTCCAGGAGCGCGAGGGCACGGAACAAGTCTCCCAGACCCTTTCGCTCGATCAGCCGGGCCACCGCCAGGCAACGGATTTTCTTGGATGGAGGGCGAGTGTCCGGGTCAGCCGGATGGAACAGAGTCAGGTCTACCCCGTTGGGCACTACTCCATAGCGCAAGTCCGGCCAGGTACGCAGCGCCAGCTGCCCCAGGCTCTCACACACCGCGACCACCCGATTGGCCCGGCGCCAGATCCAGCGGGTCAGCGGGGCCAGCAGCCTGTGGGCACGCTGCAGAGACGAATTGTGCGGGTCATAGCCCGGCACATCCGATCCACGAAGTGAGACCACCACCGGTGTATCGCGTAGCGGGAGGAACGGAAGCAACGCGCCGGTCGGGAGAGAGAAGAACACGTGGACAGCATCGTACTTGTGCATGCGGAGAAGCCGCCGGATCACCGGCAGCGCGCCCACCAGATAGCTCGCGGCGTCCCCCATTCCAGCCTGGTGCACCCCGCAGCGCCGGCTCTTCACGCGGTATATCGTGAGACTGCCCTCTTGGGATCCCTCCGCGAGTGGAGCTGCAGTGCGACGCTCCGCACCTGGCTCCGCGCCGGCAGTTACCACGTCCACGGCAACGCCGCGCTCCATCAGCCCTGCGCCAGCGCCGCTGTTGCTACAGCCGCACCGCCGCCAAGCGGTGGATACTCGTAGTTCAGGACCAGGATCCGCATCGCGACTGCTCCGGTAGGAGGAGAGACGAGCCGTACCCTGCCCACCCGCTGTTGCAGTAGGGCCATGCTTCAGTTGTGCAGGGGTGCAAAAGTATTCGGCAGCGGTATTGGCAAGAGGTACGCCATCGGAGGACGGAGTAGAGTCGAGCCGGTGTGAGGCATCCTAAAAAGTTGCTGTCGATCAGTTTGGGGCGGGCAGTGAGGGCAGTGCGGAAAGTTGCATTCAGGCGGTTGCTGGCGACGACGCGCTGTGGCGCGCCGACTACAAGTCGAGCACCTACATCTGAATCAAGTAGCTGAGCTTGAGGAAGAAACCATCCTCCGCCCGGCGAAGACTTGCCCTGCCCAGCTCGGTGGGGTCGCGGAGCGTGCTGCCATAGCCGGCAAACAGCACGGTGCCCGGGTTCGGTTGGTAGGAGAAGAGAAAATCACCGCGGAACGATCGATGACCGAACGCAGCCGCGCGGAGGTAGCCGTTGGCATCCGGATCGAAGATCAGGATCGGCGCGCCGGTGCGGCTCTCGTCCCGCAAAGCATCCCGCCGCTCGGTGGTGTACTCGCCGACCAGTCGGACGAAGATCGGCCGGGACAGCTGATACTCCACCTTGATCCGGGGACTGCGCCAGAGATCTACCGTGCTGCCGTCGGTCCGCCTGCCCACCCACTGCAGCTGGTAGCTGCCGTTGACCCTGAGCTTGGACGTGGGGCGCCAGTCGAGCGTGAGATCCAGCCAGGTGATCTTGGCGCTTGCCCATTCGAAGAAGTTCTCGTCGTGTCCCCAGAGAAAGAAAATGTTGCCGGAGAAGTGGGAGAACTCCGGGGTGTCGAGCGTCACCAGGTAGTCCAGATTCGGGATGGTCGGCGTGCCGGTAAAGGGCACCGTGTCGATGCCGGCACCGCCCGGGACCTCCAGCGCGTAACCGGTGTACACGTCGGAGGGATAGCCGAACGACTCCACCAGCACCGATGCGCCCAGCTGCCAGCCGCCCTTGAGTCTGGTGTTGGTGTTGAAGTGAAGCTTCTGGTCCTGAATTCCCTGCCCGTGTACGAAGCGGCGGTACTCCCAGGTTCCGTCGAGCGCCACGTCGCCGGTGAAGGTCTCGATCAGGCCTCCCTGCTTGCCGTACAGCGTAAGGCTGTGGTCGAGATTGGCGTGCGCGATGCCGGGTCGCGAGATGAAGCCGCTCTGGGCCCGGAAGTCCTCCGCTACACCGGTGAAGGAGTAGCGCGCTCCGAAGGTGCGGCCGTTCCTGACCACCCGGGCCGACCAGAGCGGCGCAGTCTGGGTGATTCCGTTTCGTCGGGTTCTGCTCCCCGCCACCTGCAGCTGAGCGCTGTATACGCCGCCGAACACGAGACGTGAATCGGCGCCCGCCACCCGATTGTAGTTGTCCCCGTCGATCTTGTCGGTGTACACCACGCCGAGACGGGACTGAGCGCCCACGTCACGCTGAATCCGGAGCAGGTTGTACACTGGATGATCCTGCCCGCTGGCGGAGCCCGCCCTGTCGTCCACGGCGCTGAGCAGTGCCAGGTCGGTGCCGAAGGCTTTGCCGGTGAGCTTGGCCGCCGCCACCGGCTGAATGATCCGCCTCGTGTAGATGAGCGAGTTCGGCGTGCTGAACTGCTCGATTCCCTCGAGGAAGAAGGGCCGCTTTTCCGAGAAGAAGAGCTCGTCCCGCGGGTCGAAGACGAACTGCTGGGCATCGGACTCGACCTGGGAGAAATCGGGGTTGGCGGTGCCGTTCAGCGTCAGGTTGTTGGTGACGCCCCAGCGCACGGTGCCGCCGAGCTCTGGACCGCCGCCGGCGTAATCCCAGCCGCTCGACCCCGGTGCGCCCGTGGTCCTCGAGGTGAGTGACGGGGTGAAGTCGAGTACCACGCCCCGGCGCAGGTCGGTGAGCCCCACCAGCCGGCCGGACTGGGCCAGGAACGAGGCGCTGGCGCGCTTGGCCGGCGCCCAGGAATCCTCCCGGCCAGAGTGCTGGACCAGGCGGACCACATTGAGCCCCCAGATCTGCTCCCGCCCGGGCTGAAAGCGGATGCTCTTGAACGGGATCCGCACCTCGACTTCGTAGCCGTACTCGGTGAGCCGGCCCTTCGACTCGAACACGAAGTCGGGGCTCAGATCGGCCGTTTCGCGCTTCACCACCGCGTTGTTGAAGCCGTTGCCGCTGGTAGAGCCGGTCTCGACCAGCGCTCCGTCGGACTGCACTCCGTACGGATTGACCGCGAACACGCTGGCCTGGCGGCCGTCATTGAACGTGCTGAGCAGGATCTGGATGTGGTCGTCGGCGGCGATGCGGTCGCGATCGGCGAGCGTGGCATGCACCGGGCCGTGAGCCTCGAACGCCCGAATGCCGAAGTCGATGGCTGTGGGGGAGTACCACACCAGCACCTGGGTGGAGTCGGCTGCAGGGACACCATCGGTGGGGGAGAACTGGGAGAAATCGGTGAGCACTGCGGCCGCACGCCAGGCCGCCTCATCCAGCTTTCCATCGACCGACGTCTCGGCTTCCTGCCGCGGAATCCGCACGTCCAACTCACCCAACCGGCCGCGATACACGCCCGGTGGGTCGATCGGATCGGAGTGGAGCAGCAGCAGAAGCTCGAGCAGCATGGCCTACTAGGGGTACGACGGCTGCGGACCTCGGGTTTCGCGGGCCTCAGCGGGCAGCGGCGTGAGCAAGCCCGTCCGGCGCATCGGCCGCGACATAGGCCATCACCGCCAGCGCCGCCACACACCGCCCCAGCTCGGCCGGATCGAGCTTGTCGAGCATGTCACCCTCGCTGTGGTGAAACCAGAAGTAGCGGCTGCCCTCCACATCCAGACCCATACCGGGCACTCCGCGCTCCACCAGCGGGGCAATGTCGGCCTCGGGGGAGTCCTTCTCCCGGCTCACCTTGTCCGCCCCGATCGGCTTCAGTAGCTCGGCAATCTCCTGCGCCCTCGCAAAGGCCGCATCCAGCCCGCTGAATCGGAATCCCTTTGGAGCAAAGACGCCGTTATCGGATTCAATGGCCAGGACGTGCTTGGTCAGCTGATCGGCATGGGTGTCACGATACGCCAGCGCCCCTTTCCCGCCGTTCTCCTCGTTGGTCCAGAGCACCACCCGCACCGTTCGGCGTGGCCGGAGACCAAGCTGCTTCATCAGCCGCACTGCCTCCCAGGCCGCAACTGCGCCGCCGCCGTCATCCATCGCGCCCTGCCCGACGTCCCACGAATCGATGTGGCCGCCCAATACCACCACCTCATCCGGGCGCTCCCGCCCCACGACCTCGGCCACCGCATTCCGCGACGGGGCGTCGGGCAAGGTACGGGCCGCCATCCGAAGCGTCACGACCACCGGCTGGCCCCGGTCCTGGAATCGCCGCAGCATCATGGCGTCCTCCACGCTGAGCGCCGCCGCCGGAATCGGCGTTACCGTCGAGTCGTAGTGCATTACCCCGGTGTGCGGGCTCCGAATGGAGTAGGCGGCGACCGACCGGATCAGGCTGGCCACGGCGCCGGCCCGGGCCGCGGCGGCGGCACCTTCCACCCGGTACTTCACGGTCTCACGGTACGTGGTGAACGGCACGTCGAACAGCACAATTTTGCCGCGCGCCTCCGCTGCTCGTTCGTGAAGGTCGTCGAAGCTGGTCACCACCAGCACCGGCGCCGTTATTCCCCGCCTCGGCGTGGCGATGCTGCCTCCCAGCCCGAGCATGGACAACCGGGCGCGCCTCGGCTTGACCAGCTCGACCGATTCCTCGCCCCGCACCCAGTGCGGCACCATCACCCGCTCGCCCCGAACGTTCTCCAGCCCATCGCTCTTCATCTGCGCCAGGACCCAGTCGAGCGCCGCCTCGAGGCTGGCCGAGCCGCTCAGGCGGTGCCCGAAACCGTCCACCAGGCTACCCAGGCGGGCGTAAGCCGCGCTGTCCCCGGTCGCTGCGTGGATGAGACTGTCGGCGATGGCGCGGTACATCGCCTCGACCGAGGACCCCGCTCCCGCGGGGGACCCGGTCTGAGCCAAGCCCGGTCTGACAGCCAGCAACAGGATGACAACGCTGGTCCATACGATCCGCAGAGATCTCATGATGCCGGCAGGTTGGAGGTGATAGCAAATATGGGGTGGAGCGATCCGGTGCGTCTATATTCCAGTAGCCGCGAAACGCGGATGATCTGGAACGTATCGGGAGAAACTCATGTTGAAGCGAATTCTGGGGCCGCTCGTGTTGGCCACGTTGATAGCGACCAGCGCCGCCATGGCGCAGGCTACTCCGGTGAAGGTCAAGGATCCGATTTCCAATGGCCGGACCTTGAGCCAGTGGATCCTGGATCTGAAGGCCCTGGCTCCGCAGAGTCGGAATGCCGCCGCCTATGAGATCGCCGGGATGGGGCCGGAAGCGGTCCGCGCGGTGCCCGCCCTGATCGAGGCGCTCGACGATCCGAGCCCTGTGGTCCGCTATCCCGTGACTGTCGCGTTGGGCGAGATCGGGCCCGGAGCCAAGGCCGCGGTGCCCCGCCTGCAGCAGATGATCGAAGAGGAGCTCAACGACGAGATCGCTGCGGCAGCCCGGCGGGCCCTGCGGCACATCGACCCGGCCGCCGTGCCACCACCGGCCGACTAGGCGCACTACCTAAGTCGGCCGCGCCACGCCGGAGGCCGGCTCTCCCATAAGGCGTCTGATCGCCGGGACGAGCAGGCCCAGCAGACACCCCGCCGTCAGACACAAGACCACGAAAATCAGGAAGAAATCGGCCTGTCCTCCGAGCACCCGGAAGACTTCGCCGCGCTCGATCCGCTGCACCATGCCCGCCAGATAACCGCCGATCAGGTTGGCCCCAAAGTTGGCGGTCAGCCAGAGGCCCATCAGCATCGATGCGAACCTGGCAGGCGCGATCTGGCTCACAAACGAGATCCCCACCGGCAGGAAGCAGAGCTCTCCCAGCGTGTAGATCAGGTAGAACGCCACCAGCACCCATGGACTCACCAGCGAGCCGGGGTCGCCCTGCGCAGCCCCCGCCACCATAACCGTGTAGGCCAGGCCGAG
>JAXDMF010000118.1:0-3762 GCA_034666205.1 Gemmatimonadales bacterium | reverse complement strand
GGCGGCGGGGCGGCGGGGCGGCGGGGCAGTCCTAGCAATGCTCGTTCTGTCGACAACTCCTGGGAGCGCGCAAAAGGACCTCAAACACCGCGTCGACTCCCGGATGGACGCCCCGCCGTTCAACCGGCAGTTCTGGGGCGTGGCGCTGGTGGACGAAGGCGGCCGCCTGCTATACGGCCGTAACCAGGACCATCTCTTCATCCCGGCGAGTAACACCAAGCTGGTGGTGAGTGCGGTGGCCTCTGCGCTCCTGCCTCCGGACTGGAAGGTAAAGACCAGCCTCTATGGCGGGCCCGTGGCCAACGGAGTGCTCCAGGGTGACCTGGTGCTGTATGGCCGGGGCGATCCGACCATCGACCAGCGCTGCTATGCCACCGATACCACGTTGGCTGGAGTCTGCGACACCGATCCGTTCGCCCGACTGCGCCAGCTGGTCGATACCCTGCGAGCCAAAGGGGTGCGAGCCGTCACCGGAGACCTCGTGGGGGATGGGAGTTACTTCGAGACGACCCTGGTACATCCCAACTGGGAGTCGTTCGACCTGAACTGGTGGTACGCCGCTCCGGTCTCAGGGCTCGGCTTTCACGACAACAGCGTGGACTTCGACTGGAGTCCCGGCCCGGCACCGGGCACACCGGCGGCCATTACCATGAGCCCGAACCTGGGCGATATCTCGTTCGAGAACCGAACGGTGACGGTTGCGCCCGGCGGTGAGTCCGATATCGGCGATCGGTTCTTCCGCCACCCGGGAACACTGCAAATCTGGGCTGAGGGCACGGTCGCGCTCGACAATCCGCCGCACACCGAGTCGTTTTCCGTAACCGACCCCACCCGGTACGCGGCCAGGGCGTTGCGCCAGGTGGTGGCCGAAGCCGGGATATCCGTCGTTGGCGCTACTCGCTCCACCACCGACTCGACCGCCTACGCCGCCCTCCGCCGGAGTGCTCCACTGGCGGAGGCTTCCTCGCGGCCGTTGCGCGACTGGATCTTTCCCATCCTGAACACCAGCCAGAACTGGTTTGCAGAGATGCTGTTGAAGCAGCTGGGCCGACAATTTGGTAAAGCGGGGTCCTGGCCCGAAGGGCTGGAAGTCGAGCGCCGGTTCCTCATCGACTCGGTGAAGGTGGATTCCACTCAGTTTTCCCTGAGTGATGGCTCCGGCCTCTCGAGCAGCAATCTGATCAGCCCGCTGGCGTTCACTCAGCTTCTTCGTTTCATGAGACGGCACCCGCGATACGGCACCTTCGCCGCCGGCCTGCCCCAGGCCGGGCTGGTTGGATCGCTGCGGAATCGCTTTCTGGGAACCCCGCTGGCTGGACGGGTGCGAGCCAAGACCGGCAGTATCTCCAGAGTCCTTACTCTGACCGGTTACCTCGACCTGGACCACGGGAGGACACTCACCTTCTCGGTCCTCACCAACAATCATGCCCAGCCCGGGCGCGCGTTGTTGGCGGTGATCGACAGCATAGTCGTTCAGATGTCGAAGCGGTGACGGGAGCTCGTGGGCGGCGGCTCTGGCCCCGCGCCGCAGGGCTCTTTGTGCTGGCAGCGGTCGCAGCGGCAGTAGCTACGGAACGAGCCAGCCAACAACGGATCGGCACCGATTTTCACGTATTCTGGCAGGCCGGACACGATTTCGCGCAGGGGCTGCCGCTCTATCAGCGCCTTCCGGGAGCTCGCCTCTTTCTTTACCCCCCGTTCGCCGCACAAGTCTTTCAGGTGCTGGGCCTCTTTCCCCTGAAGCTTGCCGCGTGGCTCTTCTACGTAGCCTCGGTCTGCCTGGTCGTCGTCGCGATCGGCCTTTCCCGGAGCATCGCCCGGCGACTCGATCCGACATTGATCAGCACCCCTCTTCCGCTCGCGCTGGCGGTAGTCTTTTCAGCCAATTTCATCCTGAACAATCTGAACCTGCTGCAGATGAACCTGCTGATCTTCGTACTCTGTCTGCTCGGGATACGAGCCGTTGCCGAGCAGCGGGAGGTAGCCGGCAGCGGATGGCTAGTTGCCGCGACGGCGATCAAGCTTACGCCGGTATTCTTCGTCCCCTGGGTGCTCATCCGAGGGACCCGCCGAAGCCTCGCCGCGGTGGCCGGATTCGGGATTCTGTGCCTGACCTTGCCGATGGTCCAACGGGGATTCCACCAGGGGCTCACCGACCTGACCACCTACTACCACAGCTTTCTGCAGCAGTTCGCGTCGGGGAGAGTGATCGCGGACTACACCAATCAGAACCTTGCGGCTATGGTCTACCGGGCCATCGTACCGCGCGTGTGGGGACAGGGAGAGACCTACAACTACGTTTACCTGCCCTCCCTGGAGACCGCGGCGCCGGTCATCTACCGGGTGCTGGCCCTGGTTGTCCTGGCAGCCTTCCTGGCTCACCTGGTGATACTCCGGATTCGGCACCGGCCGATTTCTGCGCTCGAGATCTCGAGCGTCTTCCTGACAAGCCACCTCCTGTCTGGTTTAACCTGGAAGGCCCACCTGGTGACCCTGCTGTTCGTCTTCTATGCCTTCTTCCTGCTGGATCCGCGGGGAATGGGTCGGGGAGGGCGGGTGCCGCTCGTGCTCGCGTGGATAGGGATTGCGGCAATCAGCCTCGGCCGAGACCTCATGGGCGACCGGCTTCATCATTACGTCGGGGGATACAGCGTTATCGTCTGGGTGATGCTACTGCTGTTCGCGCTGAGCATCGCCTGGAGTCAGTTCTCTTTCAATCGTCTTTCTGACCGAAGAGCGCCATATTCGACGAATGGCCCGGGTTCACCTTGGCCTTCGGATTGATCCAGTGCACCGCGTTGTTTACCGCGATGCACGCCTCCGCGGCCCCGGTGGCGATCAGCTTGAGCTTGCCCGGGTAACTCGTGATGTCGCCCGCGGCGTAGATCCCGGACACGTTGGTGGACATGACCTGGTCTACTTTAATGTCGGCCTTTTCAGTGTCGAGCCCCCACTCCTTGATGGCGCCCAGGTCGGAATGAAAGCCGAGTAGCGGGATGACCGCGTCGATCTCGAGCGTCTCCTCCTCTTTCGTCTTGCTGTTGACGATGGTGACCCGCTCCACCTTCCCATTCCCGTGCAGCGCCTTGACCTCCCAGAAAGTCCGCAGCTCGCACTTGCCGCAGCGTTGAAACTCGTGCACCTGATTCACGGTGGCTTGATGGGCGCGGAACGCGTCGCGCCGGTGAATCAGCATCACCGACTTGGCGATACCCTGGAGATTCACTGCCCAGTCGAAGGCAGAGTCACCGCCGCCGACGAGTAGGACCCGCTGACCTGCGAACACTTTCGGATCGAGGACCTTGAAAAAGAGACCCTTCTCCTCGTAACGCTCTTCACCCTCGATGCCCAGCCTCCGGGCTTCGAACGCCCCGATCCCTGCGGCAATGACGAGGGTCCGGCTGGGGTAGTCGCCGTCCGATGTCTCCAGCACGAAGTGGCCGGTGCCGCCATCCTCCACCCGGCGCAGGCCGGTGACGATCTCGCCCAGGTGGGTGGTGGCGCCGAACTGGAGCGCCTGCGTGGCCATGTCACGAACCAAGTCCTTGGCCAGCACCTTGGGGAAGCCCGCCACGTCGAAGATGTACTTCTCGGGGTAGAGCGCCATGAGTTGGCCACCGAGAGCCGGGAGCGCGTCGATTATCCGTGCCGATGCGCCACGCATGCCCGCGTAGAAGGCCGCGAACAGGCCCGTGGGTCCGCCCCCGATGATCGAAATGTCTCTGATTTCCTGCTGGGCCACCGCAGCTCCTGACGTTAGCT
>JAXDMF010000117.1:0-2880 GCA_034666205.1 Gemmatimonadales bacterium | reverse complement strand
GCTCCCGCCCCGCTTCCCAACCGCCTGCACCACCCCCATCGCCGCAGCAATCCCGATCAGGGGCGCGCCCCGCACCCGAAGCATCCGAATCGCCTCCGCAACCGCGTCCACCGTCTGGAGATCGCGATACGACTCCTCCGTCGGCAGAAGGGTTTGATCCAGGATCCGAATTCCGTAGTCCGGAGTCCATGCAATTGGGGATGGGATGCAAGTGGGCATGGGGGAAAGATGCTATTGGCTATGGGCTATGGGCTATGGGCTGCGACTAGGAGCCGAACTTCTGGAATTCGATTAATTTGTGGACTCTCTCCACAGAGTAGCCCAAGGCCCATGGCCCACAGCCCATAGCCAACACCATGTCTTCTACCCTGCTCTTCGAGCTCACCGACGGCGTTTGTCGGATCACGGTGAACCGGCCGGACAAATTGAACGCGCTCGACGCCATCGTCATCGCCGAGCTGGGGGACGCGGTCACCCGGATCGAGACCGACTCCGCCGTGCGCGGGGTGCTGGTCACGGGTGCGGGTCCGAAGGCCTTCGTGGCAGGCGCCGATGTCGGCGAGTTGTCCGCGCAGTCCGCCATGGAAGGCAAGGCGCGCGCGACCGCGGGCCAGGCGGTCTTTCGCCGCCTCGAACGGTGCGGCAAGCCGGTGGTGGCGGCCGTGAATGGCTTTGCCCTCGGAGGTGGCTGTGAGCTGGCTATGGCCTGCCACATTCGGGTCGCGAGCGATCAGGCCAAGTTCGGGCAGCCCGAGGTGAAGCTGGGGATAGCACCGGGATACGGCGCCACAGTCCGGCTGCCCCGCCTGGTTGGGAAGGGCCGCGCCCTCGAGCTTCTGCTCACCGGACGGATGATCGACGCCGAAGAGGCGTTTCGGATCGGCCTGGTCAACCGGATCGTTCCAGCGGACCGGCTCCTGGCCGAGAGTGAGGCACTGCTCCGAAGCATTCTGGAGAACGGACCTCTGGCGGTCCGTGCCTGTCTGGAAACGGTGGACGCGGGGCTCGACATGGCCGTGGACCAGGCCTTGTTGCTCGAGGCCAACCAGTTCGGGCTGCTGTCCGCCACGGCCGACATGAAGGAGGGCACGAAGGCCTTCGTGGAGAAGCGGAAGGCCGTGTTCAAGGGAGTGTAGGACCTGCAACTTTATCAGCCAGCCGACTATTTTTTGGGGATGCCGAAGAAGGCGGAGCCGGGACGAATCTTCGCCCCCCGGGGCCGGAGACGGGCCCGGCTTGCGGCTGTGCTGGTCGTCCTTGTCGCGGCGTGTCAGGAGCGCGATCGCCTCACGTTTCCCGATCCGGGCGATGGCATTGGGCCGGTCACCATGATTGATCAGCCCAACGGAAGCGACACCACGGTGGATGCCGGCCCCGATTTTTTCGTCAACGGTCGAACGGTGGACCCGGATGGCGTCGATACCGTCTATTTCCTGGTCACCGGTGGGAACCAGAATTTCAACCCGTTCCGGCCCAGCCCGCCGGCCGATACGGTTCGCTGGGGATTGCCGATCAGCACTACCGGACGCTCGGGCTCCACGATCACCGTCCAGGTCCACGGTGTGGATCTTCAGGGCAACCAGGGTGCCCAGTCCGTCCGCCAGGTCATCGTGCGATAGTGCGGCTTCAGCGGCTGGTGACCCGGGGATACCGCAACCTCGCCGATCTGGATTGCGAACCCCCGGAAGCCGGAGCGGCGATTCTGGGCTCGAACGCCCAGGGGAAGACCAACCTGCTGGAGGCGATCTACTACCCGGTTCTATTCCGCTCCTTCCGGGGATCGCCTGACCAGCAGGTGACGGGTGAAGGCCCCGGCTTCCACGTCGAGGCGCACATCGAGGGAGCCCGCGCTCGGACGGTCGCGGTGACCTATGTCGGGCGCAAGAAGCGGATCACGGTCGATGGCGACGAGGCCGGGCGATTGGCCGATGTCGTGGGGACCTGGCTGGCGGTGGCGTTTCTGCCGGCCGATCTGGGGCTCGCCTCGGGACCTGCGGTGGAACGGCGCAGGTATCTCGACCGCTTATTGTCGCTGGCCGACCGCGGGTACCTGAGATCGCTGACCCGATACCGCGCGGCCCTGGCCCAACGCAACAGCGCCCTTCGCCAGGACAGGATCGAAGTCGCTCAGGCCTTTGCCGGCGTCCTGGCTACGTCAGGCGCCGACCTCATCCGGCGGCGGCTCGATTGGGTGAGCGGAGCCGCGAATCAGTTCGCCGGCGAGTTCGACTGTCTGGGCGAGGAAGGCCGCGCGACACTCGAGTACCGGGGCGGTACCGACCTGGCCGATCCGGGTGCGTGGGAAGAAGCACTGGCAAAGGCGCTTCGCGATGACCGGGCCCGCGGAATGACCACCGTGGGCCCGCACCGCGACGACCTGGTGCTCGCGATCGGTGGCCGCCGGCTCCGCGATTACGGCTCGACCGGTCAGCAACGCAGCGCGGCAATCGCCCTCAAGCTGATCGAGATCACCGCGCTCCGGGACGCCTGTGGCACCGAGCCGGCGCTCCTGCTGGACGATGTGTTTGCCGAGCTGGACCGCGAGCGGCAGAGCCGGCTGGCGTTGCGCCTGTTGGGCTCGGACGGGCGTCAGGTATTCGTGACCAGCCCGCGACCGGACGAGCTTCCGCCGAATATGCGTCTGCCGGTCTGGACAGTTGAGGGTGGACGGATCCGGGTGTCATCCTGAGCGAAGCGATTGCATGAAGAAAAAGACCGCCCCCGTCCCACTCTCCGACGCCCTCACCAGCTACTTCAAGCAGGCGGGGCTGACCAAGCGAGTGCAGCAGGCGGGAATCATCGAGGAATGGGCGGAGCTGGTGGGGCCGCAGATCGCCAGGGTCACCGAGCCCGACTCGATTACCCCCGACGGGATGCTCC
>JAXDMF010000116.1:0-12928 GCA_034666205.1 Gemmatimonadales bacterium | reverse complement strand
ACTGGTGATTGTGATGGATGTAACTCACCACCAGCCCCTGGGAGGCCGTCTTACCGGTCCGCTTCTCCGCCTTGGCGATCCCCTTCTTGCGGAGGATCTCGGAGGCCTTCTCCAGGTCGCCGCTGGCCTCTTCCAAGGCCCGCTTGCAATCCATCATGCCCGCCCCGGTTCGAGTCCGGAGCTCGCTTACGTCTTTCGGTGAAATCGTTGCGCTCGCCATACTGTCCTCAGAGTCCTTGCCTTGGTAGCGAAGCCTGTCCTCGCTGATCCAGGTCGGGGTTAATAGTAAAGCCGCCGCTCCCGGCCCCACAGGCCTAGAGCGGCGGAGAATGCTTCCGGCTCAGCGGCTTACGCGCCAGCGTCACTCGCCGCGCTGGGTGCTGCCGCTTCGGCAACTCCCTCGGTATCGGCATCGGTCTTGAGCCGGGCCGCGATCGCCTCGGGCTTCGGCCGCCGCTTCCGGCGGGGCCGGCGGCGCTTGCGATCGGCATCCGCGTCTCCTTCGCTCCCCGCGTCGGTGCTGTAGGTCTCGGCGTCGAGATCCTCGGTGACCTCACGCATCGGCATCTGGGTCCGCGCTTCCTTGATCACGTCGGACAGGGCCGCCGTGATGAGGGAGACCGACCGGATGGCGTCGTCGTTGCCAGGCACCGGCACCGTGATCACATCGGGGTCGGCGTTGGTGTCCACGATGGCCACCACGGGAATACCCAGCTTGTTGGCCTCGGCGACGGCAATCTTTTCCTTCTTAGCGTCCACCACGAACAGCGCGCCCGGCAGCCGGCCCATCCCCTTGATGCCCTCCAGGTTCCGGCTGAGTTTTACCCGCTCCCGCTCGAAGAGCAGCTTTTCCTTCTTGGTGTAGTTCTCGAAGTCGCCCTCGGCCGCGCCCTGCTCCAGCTCCCGAAGCCGCCGAATCTGCTTCTTGAGAGTTTGGAAGTTCGTGAGCATGCCACCCAGCCAGCGTTCGGTCACGTAGTACGCGGCGCAGGCCTCCGCCTCGGCCTGCACGATGGCCTTGAGCTGCTTCTTGGTGCAGACGAAGAGAACCCCCTCGCCCTTGAGCACGACGTTCCGGAGAAGTTCCTGGGCCTTGGTGATCTGCCGAAGGGTCTTCTGGAGATCGATGATGTAGATGCCCGAGCGCTCGGCGAAGATGAAGCGCCGCATTTTCGGATTCCACCGGCGAGTCTGGTGGCCGAAGTGCACACCGGCTTCGAGCAGGTCCTGCAGTTGGGGCTGTGCCATGCGTTCAGTGACTTCCCATCCGATTGAGGGTTATGCGTCCACCGCGTTCATCTCCGGCTGCGACCCCCGCAGGGGCACCCACAGGCGGATCCCGCGATGTGCGAGGTCGGGTGGACAGGCGATCGGCCGGTCGGATTACACTGCCTCCGACCGCCTGACCGACTGACCGCCCGTTCTACCGTTTACTAAACTGGAACCGCTTCCGCGCGCCCGGCCGACCGGGCTTCTTGCGCTCGACCGCGCGAGGATCGCGGGTCATGAGACCTGCTGCGCGGAGCTTGAGGCGATGCTGACCATCGGCCTCCACCAGGGCCCGGGCAATGGCATGCCGCAAGGCACCCGCCTGGCCCGCCTGCCCACCACCGTTCACGTGCGCCTTGACGTCGAACGCGCCCAGGGTGTCCGTGGCGGTGAAGGATTGCTGGATATGCTGCACCAGCGACGGTCTCGGGAAATAGTCGCCGAGGGTCCGGCCGTTGATGTCCCACTTGCCGGTGCCGGGGGTGAGGTACACCCGGGCGACACTGGTCTTGCGCCGGCCAACCGCCTGCCACCGGAACTGCGGTGTCGCTGTCATGCGCTCGCCTTGGACTGGGTAACGGAAAAGGGCTTCGGCTGCTGCGCCGCATGCGGATGCTCGGGGCCAGCGTACACCTTGAGTTTGCCCCGCATCTTTTGCTTGGCGAGCGACGTCTTCGGCAGCATGCCGAACACGGCCTTCTCGATGACCCGGTCCGGGTGCTTGGCGAGCAGATCGCGCGCCGCCGTGAAGCGCTCGTGACCCATGTAACCGGTGTGGCGGAAATACATCTTGTTGGTCAACTTCCTGCCGGTCAGTTTGACCTTGGATGCGTTGATGACCACCACGAAATCGCCCCCGTCCATGTGGGGCGTGTAGGTCGGCTTGTGCTTGCCGCGAATGAGCTGGGCCACCCGGCTGGCGAGCCGTCCGAGCGGAACATCTTCCGCATCGACCAGGTGCCAGTCGTGGCTGATGTCCGCCGGTGTGGCGGTGAATGTCTTCATCGACTCCGCTGCCTTGAGCTTTGGACTGGGCCAAACCGAAACAGACTCACAAGATAGCGAGCAGCCCGGGTTTGGGTCAAGGCTCGAACTCCACCAGGACTTGTCCCTTCTCCACAGCCTCGCCGGGGGCAACCCGCACCGACTTCACCACGCCTGGCGCCCCAGCTTTGAGCTCGTTCTCCATCTTCATCGCCTCCAAGACCACCAGGGAGTCGCCGGCAGCCACCTTCTCGCCGGGCTGAACCTGAACCCGAACGACCAGGCCTGGCATAGGTGCCTTCAGGACTCCAGGGGCGCGGCGCTGATCACCAGCACCGGCCAGGCTGCGAATGTGCCTGGTCCGCTCATCGAGCACCTCCATCTCCCATCGCTCGCCCTTGGGGGTGACCGCCCAGCGGCCACGGCCGATCGCCTCGACGGAGAGGGTCAACGGCCTGCCGTCGACCAGGAGCTGGCGAAGCGGTGTTCCTGATATCACACCTAAAGTGGCGCTGTGCGCTCGCCCATCGACGATAACGCGATCACCATCCACCTCGACCTCGATCGTTTGCCCATCCAGCAGCACCACGTATTTCATGTCGGCTCCAGCACGGCCACCGTCTCCACGTGAGTCGTCTGGGGAAAGAGGTCGAATGCCTGTACCAGCTTCAGATCGAAGCGCGAAAGCCGCTGGAGATCGCGGGCCAGCGTGGCGGGGTCGCACGAGACGTAGACGAGCCGGCGCGGGCGGAGCCGCTCCAGATCGGCACTCACTCGCGCGTCCATGCCGGTGCGCGGCGGGTTGACGATCACCAGCTCCGGTGGCCGCAGCTCGCGCAAGACGTCCTCCACCCGCCCGGTGTGTCGGCGCGCGGCCGGCCCTCTCGCCTCGGCTTCTGCCACGGCACGGCGATCGAGCTCTACGCTTTCCACGATGGCACCTTGCCTGACGAGCCTCTCCGTGGTCTCTCCGATGCCGGCGTAGAGATCCCACACCTTATGACCAGAGACCTCGCCGAGCTGCTGCACGGCGAATTCCCGGACCCGATCGCCCATCTCCGGATGCACCTGCTCGAACACGGTCGCAGGGTACGCCTCGCCCGCCCCGGCTACCGCCCGGGCCGCCCCACCCTCCGGCTGCCACCAGATGGTAGCGGCGACGCCGTCCCGTTCCATCGCCCGGAGCAGGCGCTGGGCCCCGGACCACACCTCGCTCTTTCCCACTCGCAAGAGCAGGTGCCGGCCGCCTGACCGATCGAGCCGGAGCACGACCTGCTCGAGAGCAGGCGGCAGCAGGGTGCGCAGCTTGCGAACCGCTTGCCACATCGTCATCAGCTCGGGGACCGTGATGTGGCACCAGACCAGATCGAACACCTGATCCGGACGGTCGTAGCGATGGAGACCGATCCGCCGGCCCCCAGCGCTCACGTGCAACGTCAGCTTGGTGCGGTAGTCGTAGGTCTTTGCCGCGGGTACAATGGGTGGATCCGGTACATCGCGCTTACCGAGACGGCGGAGTGCATCCCCGACAAAGGACTGCCGGGCCGAGAGCTGGGCTTGATACTCCAGATGCTGGAGTTGGCAGCCACCGCACTCGTCCACCACGTAGTGGGGACAGCGAGGGTCCACTCGCAGAGGCGAAGGCTCGACCACTCGCTGGACTTGGGCACGAGCGAACCGCTTGTGCTCGCGGACCCCGCGCAGCTCGACGAGATCACTCGGAGCGGTGCGAGGCACGAAGACAGTTTTGCCGTCGGGCAGCCGCCCCACCCCATCTCCGCCGGCGGCAAGACGGAGGATACGGAGCTCCGTCACCGAAGCGCTTCGCTCCGCGCCTGCCTGGTCCATTGGCTGGTGGATGCTTCGTCGGGAGCCATGACGGGCCGCCGACCCTCCCGCATCTCATGTTCCGCCAACGCCGCAGCGATGGCAAGATCGTGAATGCCTTCGGGTGTGCTGATCGGTCTGAGGAGATCCGACCGACGCTCCAGGAACTGGATGTCGATCTCGCCGCGCTGGAACGCGGCATCAGCCATCAACCGTCTATGGAACGCCTGGTTCGTGGCCACCCCGGTGACCACCAGCTCCTCCAGTGCGTGCCTCATGCGGGTGAGAGCCTGGGACCGGTCCGGAGCCCATACGATCAGCTTGGCGAGCATGGAGTCGTAGTACAGCGTCACCTCGTCACCAGTCTCGACTCCGCTGTCCCACCGGATTCCCGGACCGGCCGGGGGCCTCAAGTATTCGATGCGTCCGGTTGAGGGAAGGAAGTTGTTGGCGGGATCCTCGCTGGTGATCCGGCACTCGATCGCCCAACCCCGCGGGGCGAGCCCTGACGAGTGAATCCGCATCGGCAGCCCTGCCGCGATCTGAAGCTGTTCCCGAACGAGATCGACCCCGTATACCAGCTCCGTGACTGGGTGCTCGACCTGGATCCGCGTGTTCATCTCCAGGAAGTAGTACGATCCATCTCCGGTCACGAGAAACTCGCAGGTGCCCGCACTCCGATATCCTACCGCCTGCGCCGCCGCAACCGCCGCCGCTCCCATGCGCTCCCGCAGCTCGGCCGAGACCGCAATGGACGGGGCCTCTTCCACGAGCTTCTGATGCCGGCGTTGAATCGAGCACTCCCGCTCGCCGAGGTGGATCGTCCGCTCGTGATCGGCGAGCACCTGGATCTCGATGTGACGCGGGGCCTCGATGAACTTCTCGAGGTACACGCTGCCGTCGCCGAAGGCCTTGAGCGCTTCGGAGCTGGCTGCCTCGAGACCGGCATCGAGCGCCTCAGGGCCGCGGACGAGGCGCATCCCCTTCCCACCCCCGCCGGCTGCCGCCTTGACCATCACGGGGTAGCCAATGCGGTCTGCTGCGGCCCTTGCCGCACGGTTGTCGTTTGGCGCCGGCGCGGCGCCGGGCACGATCGGCACCCCGGCCGCCTCCATCCGGCGACGGGCTTCGGTCTTGTCACCCATCGCCCGAATGGCCTCGGCGGGTGGCCCGACGAACACCAAGCCCGCGGCTTCGATCGCGTCCACGAACGCGGCCCGCTCCGCCAGAAAGCCGTAACCTGGATGCACGGCATCGGCTCCGGACTCGTGCGCGGCGCCGATGAGCCGCTCGATCGAGAGATAGCTCTGGGACGGTGACGAGGGGCCAATGGCTATCGCGCGGTCGGCGGCCCGCACGTGCGGACTGCCGTGGTCGGCCGCGGAGTAGACCGCGACCGTCTCGAGGCCTTCTTCACGACAGGCGCGAATGATTCGAAGAGCGATTTCGCCGCGATTGGCGATGAGGACGCGTTTTACGGCCGGCATGCCGGCGGCGGCGTGTCTCCGAAGACCAGTAGGAGGCTGCTACAAAGGAGGGAATTGAACCGGGCAGCGCTATCGTAGACGCCGCGCACGTCCCCAAGCCAGACCGATCCGCCCTGGCGGGTCGCCCCCAGCAGCTCGGTGAGCGAGAGGGCATCCGGGCCGGCGGCGACCGCCCGGCTGACCCGGGTGAGCCGAAACGGCGTCCAGACAATCGGCGGAGCCGCAGCACTATCGGCGGTCGGGGTCAGGCACAGCGCCCGGCGCGCCGCCACATCCGCCAGCGCGTTGCGAACCGGGAGGCCCGGGGCTATGCCCATTGCCTCGGCCATGCGCCGGCGATAGACAGAATCGGTGGCGTAGCGGTCAGGCCGTAGCGGCAGGATCTCCCGAGTACGGAGATCCTGATCGTCGTACCACACCGACAACGCCTCGAGATCGGTGCCGACCAGCAGGACTCCGCCGGTGGGGCAGGAGCTGAGGAGGTTGGCTCCGAGCTCAACGATGAATCCCGGCATCTCGGGGGCGTCCGCGGGCGGGCCCGAAGCGCCGCCGACGCTCCATCCGGAATCCTCGACGAGCACCACCGAACGCTCCAGCTCCGCCAGTCCGCGATACACCACACTGGAGTCCACCGCCAACCGCACCGCCTGATCGAAGGCGGTCGCCGCGAAGTCCAAATAAAGAAGGCCATCGGGATCGCCCCGGTGGCCTTGGAGGTGCCAGTCACGCGCATCGAGCAAGTAGAAGCGGCCGAGCTGGAACCACGCGCGGCCATCGTCGGGGGCAGTGGCGAGATAGCGGCCGAGCAGGTCGATGGCCATCTGCCGCTCACCGCTCCGCTCGAGGGCGGCGGCCCGGGGCGCGACGTTCGGGTCAATGGCGGCCTGGGCGTGGGCGCCGCCACTCCAGAGCGCCGACACCACCACGAGCAAAGACCCACCCTGACGCAGAAGGCGCCGCATGGGGTCAGGTGGCCGTGGAGGGCATGAGGAACTCAGCTGACACATGTGTGTCAAAAATGGCTCGGGGTCCAGCAGTTAGCTAGTAGGGGACGCCGGCTGGGGCCGCGGCTGCACGGTGGGCTACCAGTCACGACGCGCGACTCGTGCCTCGCGACTATAACGGAATATTCCCGTGCTTCTTCAGCGGATTTCGGTCTCGCTTGGTTCGAAGCGTGCGCAGCGCTTCGATCAGCCGGGGCCGGGTATCCCTGGGGTCGATCACATCGTCGATGTAGCCCCGGGCGGCCGCGGCGTACGGGTGAGCGAACTTTTCGGTGTACTCCTCGATCAGCCGCTCGGTGGCGGACGCGGGGTCCTTGGCCTGGGCGATCTCTTCCTTGAACAGGATCTCGACGGCGCCCTTCGGTCCCATCACCGCAATCTCGGCCGAGGGCCACGCCAGGTTCATGTCGCCCCGGATGTGCTTCGAGCTCATGACGTCGTAGGCCCCGCCGTAGGCTTTCCGGGTGATCACGGTCAGCTTGGGCACCGTGGCCTCACAGTAGGCATAGAGCAACTTGGCCCCATGCTTGATGATCCCGCCATGTTCCTGAGCTACGCCGGGGAGGAACCCGGGCACGTCGACGAAGGTCACCACCGGCAGGTTGAAGCAGTCGCAGAAACGGATGAATCTCGCCGCCTTGATGGAGGCGTTGATGTCGAGGACCCCAGCGAGGACCGCCGGCTGGTTGGCGACGATGCCGACCGAGGCCCCACCCAACCGGGCGAAGCCCACTACGATGTTGTCCGCGTGACCTCGTTGGACTTCCAGGAAGGCGCCCTCGTCCACCACCCTGCTGATTACGCCATGCATGTCGTACGGCTTGTTGGGTGTGTCAGGGATGAGGTCCAACAGAGCCTGGTCCCGCCGGTCAACGGGATCGGGGGTGGGCCGCTGGGGTGGCTCGTCGAGATTATTGAGGGGCAGAAATCCGAACAGCTCCCGGATAGCCTGAATGCACTCGGGCTCGGAGTCGTGCACGAAATGGGCGACGCCGGATGTTCCCCCATGAGTATCAGCGCCGCCCAGCTCGTCGAAACTGACTTCTTCGTGGGTCACCGTCTTCACCACGTTTGGCCCGGTGACGAACATGTAGCTCACCCCGCGAACCATGAAGATGAAGTCAGTGATGGCCGGGCTGTACACGGCGCCACCCGCGCAGGGCCCGAGGACGGCCGAGATCTGGGGAATGACGCCCGAGGCGAGGGTGTTTCTGAGGAAGATGTCGGCGTAGCCACCGAGCGAAGCCACGCCTTCCTGGATCCGGGCGCCGCCTGAGTCGTTGAGGCCGATCACCGGCGCGCCAGTTTTGAGCGCCAGGTCCATGACCTTGCAGATCTTCTCGGCATGCGCCTCGGACAATGAGCCGCCAAACACCGTGAAGTCCTGGGAGAACACGTAGACCAACCTGCCGTCGATCCGGCCCGAGCCGGTGACCACCCCATCGCCGGGGAAGACTTGCTGGTCCAACCCGAAGTCGGTTGACCGGTGAGTGACGTAACGGTCGAGCTCGAGGAAGCTTCCCTCGTCGAGCAGTAAGTCGAGCCGCTCCCGGGCGGTGAGCTTGCCCTTCTTGTGTTGCTGGGCAACTCGATCGGGTCCCCCGCCCTGCTCGGCGAGGCCCTGCCGGTGATGCAGCTGATCGAGGAGTTTGCGAGGGTCGGGCATGGTGGCAGAAGATAGCGGGGAAGCGGGGAAGCGGGGAAGCAAGAGGTCGTCGTTCTGAATGAAGCGAGGGGCCGAAGACTCGTGTGAGCTCGGCCCCTGCGTACCTCCTACTTCCCCGCCTCCCCGCTGTCCCGCTTCCCCGCCCTATTCCGTCGCCGTGGTCTCCTCGACGAACGCCGGCTTCACCGGCGGAATGATCGGCTCGTCAGGGTAGCCGATGACGGCGAGCACGATCCGGTGGTGGATCGGGTCTACCTCGAGCACCTTGAGATCGAGCACCTGTCCTTCCTTCACTGCGTCGCCGGGGTTCTCGATGTTGGGGACGCCGAGCTGGGACATGGGAACGAATCCCTCGATGTCGTTACCCAGATCGACCACCACGCCCTTATCCATCAGCCGCACGGCCCGGCCGCGAAGCTCCATCCCGATGGGATAGATCTCGCCGATCTTGAGCCATGGATCCTCTTCCGCCTGCTTGAGCCCGAGCGAGATCCGCTTGTTCTCGGCGTCGATGTTGAGAATCACGACGTCCACCGCGTCGCCCTTCTTGACCACCTCGGACGGGTGCTGGACCCGCTTGGTCCAGGACATGTCCGAGATATGGATCAGGCCGTCGATCCCCGGCTCGATCTCGACGAAGGCGCCGAAGCTGGTCAGGTTCCGCACCTTGCCGTTGATGCGAGTGCCCACCGGGTACTTGAGTGGAAGCACCATCCAGGGATCCTGCTCGGTCTGCTTCATGCCGAGCGAGATCTTCTCCTCCGCCTCGTCTACCTTGAGCACCACCGCCTCGATGGTCTCGCCGATGCTGACGATTTTCGAGGGATGGCGGACGTTGCGGGTCCAGCTCATCTCGGAGATGTGCACTAGACCTTCGATGCCAGGCTCGATCTCGACGAAGGCGCCGTAATTGGTGATCGACACCACCTTGCCCTGGATCCGGGTGCCGACCGGATACTTGGCCGCCACGTTCTGCCAGGGATAGGACTGGAGCTGCTTCATGCCGAGGCTGATGCGTTCGCGCTGCCAGTCGATATCGAGGATCTTGACCTCGACTTCCTTGCCGATGGCCACCATCTCGGTCGGGTGGGAGACCCGGCCGTACGACATGTCGGTGATATGAAGCAGGCCGTCGACCCCACCCAGGTCGATGAAGGCGCCGAAGTCGGTGATGTTCTTGACCACACCCTTCCGGACCTGGCCGACGGCGAGCTCCTTCATCAGGTGCTCGCGCTTGTGGGCCCGCTCGTTCTCCAGAATCACCCGCCGGCTGACCACGATGTTTCGGCGCCGCTTGTTCAGCTTGATGATCTTGAACTCGTAGGTCTGGCCCAGCAGCTCGTCGATGTTCGGCACCCGGCGGAGCGCGATCTGGCTCCCTGGAAGGAACGCGTCCACCCCCATCAGGTTCACCACCACGCCGCCCTTGATCTTCTTGACCAGGGTGCCCTCGACCGGCTGATCACTCTCGTGCGCCACACGGATCTTCTCCCAGACCCGCATGAAGTCGGCCTTCTTCTTCGACAGGACGACGGCGCCTTCCTGATCTTCCAGATGCTCCAGGAAGACCTCGACCTCGTCGCCCTCTTTCAGCGAGTGGGGGTCCTTGAACTCATCCAGCGGAACCGAGCCCTCGGACTTGAAGCCAACGTCGAGAATTACCGCATTATCGGTGACCCGGAGGACCTTGGATTTGACGATCTCACCTTCGACGATCTGCGACATGGTGCCCTCGTACATCGAGAGCATCTGCTCGTAGTCGGAGTCGCTGTAGTCTTCGTCGTAGAGGTCCTGCCGAACGCGGAGGCCGGTGGGGGAGATGAACTGGTCGGTTGAGTGGTCGGTTGAGGGATTGAGTTGGTCAAGCATGCGAGGCTGTGCCGTCCTTATCAAAGTGCCGCGCCGGGAAAGCCACGGGCCGGAGTCATGTCGCGCCACAGGCGGAAGTGCCTGCTCGGGGAGCCCATGAGGATAGCGGCCGAAGCCCCACAACGCAAGGCCTATCAATCGGTTGTGGCTTGAGATATGGAGTCAGATCAGCGGCGGGAAAAGATCGGCCGCGCCCGGTCCACGATGACGCGTACCTGCTCGGCAAAGTCCATGGTCGTGGTATCAAGGTGAACAGCGTCGCTCGCGGGCCGAAGCGGGGCCACGGCCCGGGTCGAATCGGCGTGGTCCCGCGCCGCCAGCGCGGCGGCTTCGGCATCGAGGCCCTCGGGCGGCACCGGCATGCCCCGCTGGCTGATGCGGCGGCCCGCTCGAGCCTGAGGAGAGGCGGTCAGAAAGATTTTGAGGTCGGCATCGGGGAAGACCACCGTGCCAATGTCGCGTCCATCCACCACGACATCCTGGCCGGCGCGAACCAGGGCCCGCAACCGGGCATTGATCCATTCGCGCACCACCGGAATGGCGGAGACGGCGGAGACCTGCGCGGTGACCGGCGCGCTCCTGATCTCCAGGTCCACCGGCTCGCCTTCGAGATAGGCGGCGAACCCGGCCCCGTCCGGCTGAAGCATCAGGCCGCGGTCTTCCGCTGCCCTTAGAATCGTTTCAGGACTGAGGGTGCTCAGGTCGTCAGGCTGAAGTCCCCGCCTTGCCGCCTCTCGCAGGGCGACGAGGGTCACGCCCCGGTAGAGCGAGCCCGAATCGAGGTGGGCAAGACCGAGCGCTTCGGCAACGGCGCGCGCGGTACTCGACTTTCCCGAGGCCGCTGGCCCGTCGATGGCGATGACACCGCCGCTCAACTGAGCCTCGATCGGCCGAGATGTTGGTCCATTCGCGCGTCCCTCCTGCCCAGGCGGCGGGCTGGCAGCCGTGGGATTCTCTCCGCAGCGCGAAGGATTATAATCGGGCAATGCGCCACAAGATCTTCGTCGGCTACGTAGTGGTCATGATGCTGGTTTTTCTCGTGCCGGTGCCCACCATTCCGCTCGCGGAGGCCAATCACGTCGACAAGCTGGTCCATTTTGGAGTTTTTCTGGGGTTTGCCCTGCTCCTCTATATCGACCGTGCCTCGAAGGTGGTGTGGATGCTCCTCATCTCGTTCGCGTTCGCAGCGGGAATCGAGCTCGTGCAGTGGTTCCTGCCCTACCGAGACGCGGACTGGTGGGATTTTTTTGCCGGCGCGGCGGGCGCCGGCGTGGGAGTCCTTCTGGTGAGCGCAGTCGAGGCAAGGCTGCAGCGGGTTGCCAGGAAAAGAGCTCACGAGGGCGGAGGCCCCACACCGCCGAGCTGAGGAGCTGGAGGCCACCGATCAGGATCGGCGCCGAATCCTCCTCAACGTCTCGGGAAACCCCGGAAAGCTCACGGCGGCGCAAGCCATATCGTCGATTCTGATCTCGGCTTTCGGCAGCGTGCGGAGCACCGCGAACGCCATGGCCAGCCGGTGATCGGCGGCGGTCCGCACCCTTCCCCGAGGCGGCCGCGGACGGCCTTCCACGATGAGATCTTCACCAACCACCTCCGCATGTGCACCGACAGCTCTGAGGTTCTCCGCGATCAGCCCGAGGCGGTCGCTCTCCTTCACCCGGAGCTCGCCGACCTGTCGGAATGCGGTGACGCCTTCCGCCCGTGATGCGAGAATGGCCAGAAGCGGAATCTCATCGATCAGTCCGGGAATCTCCCCGTCGGCCACCTCGGTCGCGCGGAGCGCGCCGGGACGCACCACCAGATCGCCGACCGGCTCGCCGAAGCTCGTGGTGGTGTTTTCTATCTCGATCTGACCGCCCATCCGGCGGAGGACCTCCAGGAAACCGATGCGCGTCGGGTTGATCCCAACACCGAGAATGCGGAGCTCGCCCCGCTCTGCGAGAATTGCCGCTCCCACCAGAAATGCCGCAGAGGAAGGATCGCCGGGGACGTGAATATCGAATGGCTCGATCCGTCCCTCCGGAGAGAAGCGGATCCAGCCATCGCGCTCTGCCACTCCGTAGCCGAACGAGCGGAGCAGTCGTTCGGTGTGGTCGCGTGAGCGCCCGTGCGGCTCCCGTACAGCCACCGGGACCTCGCCGGCCACGCCGGCAAGCAGAATGGCACTCTTGATCTGCGCACTGGAAACCGGCATCTCGTAGCTCAGCGGCTGGAGGCGGGCGCCTTCGACCGTGAGGGGTAGGCCATCGCCGTTTCGCTCGATGAACCGTGCTCCCATCGTCGACAGCGGTGCGGTGACCCGGCGCATCGGCCGGCGGCGCAGCGACCGGTCGCCGGTGAGGGTAGCGGAGAACTGGTGAGCCGAAAGCAGGCCCAACAGCAGCCGGGTGGTGGTTCCCGAGTTCCCGCAGTCCAGGATCTCGATCGGCCGGCGGAGGCTACCCCTTCCCTGCACCAAGGCCACAGCACCTTGCCGAAGCGGGGAGACGCCGGCGCCGAGCTGCCGGAGGACTCGGGCGCTGGAGCGGGCGTCGAGCGAGGTGAGGGCGCCGGTGATCCGACTCATGCCCCGCGCCAGCGCCGCCAGCAAGAGCACCCGGTGGGTGATGCTTTTATCGCCCGGAACCTGGACCGTGCCCGCCACCCTCACTTCTCGATGCCCCGGCGAAACTCCTGGGCAGTTCGGAGATAGGATTGCAGCGCCGGGAGATCGCTGCTCTCCAACGCTCGCCGGAGCTCGGCGATGCTCGCCTCGGTCCGCTCCAGTGCCAGGCTCACCGCCCGTCGGTTGTACCGGAAAATGTCGAGCCACATGTCGGGAC
>JAXDMF010000115.1:0-12144 GCA_034666205.1 Gemmatimonadales bacterium | reverse complement strand
CGCCTCCCCGCTTCCCCGCTTCCCCGCCGCTACGACGCCAGCGACCTCGCAGAGACCTCGGCCTTGAGCCGCTTCAGTGCCTGGCTCCGAATCTGGGAGATCCGCGACTCGCTCACCTGCAGTATCTCGCCGACCTGCCGCAGGTTCAGCTCCTCGTAGTAGTACAGAGCGAGCACCCGGCGCTGCTGCTCGGGTAGGCGGGAGATCAACTGCTGCAGCTGGGTGACGTGCTCGGATTCCACCAGACGCTGGGGCGCCGAGGTGGCGGAGGGGTCGGCATGGTTCTCGGCATCGCGAGACATGCGGCGTCCCTTCACGGGGCGCGGCGTATCGGCCTCGGCGTAGCTCCCTACCGCATCCTTCCACTTCCAGTACGTGGCCATGTCGATCTCCAGCCGGTCCGCCACTTCTTTCGCGGTCGGCCCGCGGCCGAGCTCGCCTTCCAGCGTGGTGGCAACGGAGTCGATTCTCCTCCGCTTCACCCGTACCGAGCGGGGCGTCGAATCGCGGCTTCTCAGGTCATCGAGAATTGCGCCCCGTATACGAAGCACGGCGTACGTGCTGAAGGCGAGACCGCGGGACAGGTCGAAGCTGTCCAGGGCCTTCATCAGGCCCAAGGCGCCGGCGCTGACCAGCTCTCCCAGTTCGACGGTCGGAATCCGGCGGGATACTTCACGGGCCACGTGATGCACCAGGCCGAGATGGCGGGTGAGCAGCTGAGCCCGCGCGTCTGGGTCGCCCTTGGAGCGATACCGCGCCCAGAGCAGATCGGTGCGGTCGTCGGTCGCGGCGATGGGGGTGGCGGTCAACGGAGGTGCCCCGCGTGCATGCCCGCGTGCGTGGTGGTAAAGGACATCTCGCATCCGGGTTCGAAGTGTGGTTGGGGGCGGGGCGCTCGGAGTAACCCAGGTGGTTCGTAGGGCTACGGTGAGCGCCCCCGCGTCTGGAGAGAGGTATGGGCAACGCCTGTACCATCTAGTATTTGGGAGTCGGAGCTGAATGGTGCTGACACTTGCAGGGCCATGCTATCACGCGTGGATTTAGGCACTTATAGCGGACCCAACGGCCCCCTAAGGAGCGCTAATGAGTGCGGCATGACTATTTTTTATAGGGTAGACCAGCCCGGGGTCGGGCTGAGACGGCCAGAGTTGTCGGCAAGATGCTAGGCTAGAGCACGGGCTCCCTGCCCTGCTCATCACCCACGAACACCAGGGCACTGCCCCGCGCCACTACGGCGGTGAGCGCCCGAACGACCGCTGGCGCCAGCACGGTTTCGGTGAGCTCCTGCATGCGTTCAACCGCCAGTTCGGGGGTCAACTGCTCCCGATAGGGTCGAGCGGTGGTGAGCGCGTCGTAGATCTCGGCGGCTCCGATGAGTCGGGCTCCCCAAGGGATCGATTCCCCGGCCAGTCCGTCCGGGTACCCTTTGCCATCCCAGCGCTCGTGGTGGCCGCGGACGAAGGTGGCCGCATGGCTCAGCTGCGGCAGCGGGGCCAGGATCTGGGCGCCTACAATCGGGTGTCGCTTGACCAGCTCGAACTCTGCCGGCGTGAGCGAGCCCTTCTTGGACTGGACGCCCTCAGGAACGCAGATCATCCCGATGTCGTGCAGGCGGCCCGCCTGGCGCACCTGCTCGACCTCTTCGTCGGTCCGGCCGCTCTCCGCGGCGATCGAGGCGGCAAGCTGCGCCACCCTGAGCGAGTGGCCGGCGAACCAGGAATCCTGCGCCTCGCTGACCTTGACGAGAGCCTCGAGGGTGGCCACCGCCATCCCCGCGACGGTGACCCGCTCCTGCGCCAGATCGGCGGCGAGTCTCACCACTTCCTCCTTGAGGATCCGGGACGACCCACGCTCCTGGATCAGCTCGGAACGCCGCCGGAGCGCCCGCTGCACCGAGGCCTCCAGCTGGGTAAGGTCGAGCGGCTTCGGGAGATAGTCCATGGCGCCGTACTGGAGGTACCGTACGGCGTCGCCGACATCGGCGATCGCGCTGAGCACCACCGCGGCGAGATGAGGGTCGCGCTTGAAGGACAATGACAGGAGTTCGCCCGTGCTGGTCGCAAACAGCCGGGAATCCGCCAGCATGCAGGCGATCTTCTGTCGCGCGAGGATCTCGAGTGCCTCGTCGCCGGAGCTCGCCAGCACCACCTCGTATCCACGCTGCCTCAGATGTGCCTCGATGGAGTCACGAGCCGACGGCTGATTGTCGACGACCAGGATACGATCAGGCACTCGCTTCGACAGCATGGATCTCCTTCTGGGAACCGGGTGCCGGGAGGCGGGGGGAAACGAGAGAAGGATCGGCTCGGGCGGGTATTTCTTGAGCGGCACGGGGGTGGAGCACACGGGGGCTGGCCGGCTTGGTGACGACTGGTTACTATCCGATCACCGATGTCGATCGGCGTCACCGTTCAACGCCTCTGCGCATGAGTCGGCCACGCACCGCGTAAAGATTCGGGTGCCATGGGCCGAAAACTCACTGGCAGATCACCACCTAACGGGTTTCCCCCATACGCGCCGGCGTCGCGCGCCCGTGTTCGGAGAGGACGAGCGTGCCGAAACCCGATGACTCCCAAGCTACCGTAACCCTCGAGCCCAGCCGGCGTCGGCTGATCCTCGAGCGGCTGCACGGCGACTTCTACGGTGAAGCCATCCCGGCGGAGCGGATCGCCACTGCGGTGCTAGCCGCGCTACGCGACCTCGACAAAGGTCCTGCCTTCCCCTATTGACTCGAGCCCGGACCCATACGGCCGTGAGCTCGCAGCGATTTACCCAAGTAGACGCCTTCACCGACCGACCGTTTGCCGGTAACCCTGCAGCGGTGTGCCTCCTCTCTTCCCCGCGCGATTCCAACTGGATGCAGCATGTAGCCCAGGAGATGAACCTGGCCGAAACCGCCTTCCTGGTGCGGCGGGCCGACGGGTTCGACCTCCGCTGGTTCACGCCGGCGCTCGAGGTAGATCTCTGTGGCCATGCGACACTGGCCAGCGCGCATGTGCTCTGGGAAGAGGGGCACCTCCCTGCCTCGCAGCCCGCGCGGTTCCACACCCGGAGCGGCGTGCTCACCGCCTCACGCAGCGGCGAGATGATCTGGCTCGACTTCCCCGCGACGCCGAGTCATCCGGCCGATGCGCCATCCGAGCTTCGGAGTGGAATCGGAGCCCCCATGCTGTACGTGGGCCGCACTCCGTTCGACTACCTGGTGGAGCTCGAATCAGAGTCTCACCTACGCTCGCTCGCTCCCGACCTGGCCGCGCTGACCCGGCTCGGCACCCGCGGTGTCATCGTCACAGCCCACTCCACCGATCCAGCCTACGACTTCGTCTCCCGGTTCTTTGCCCCGGGTTCCGGCATAGCGGAAGACCCCGTCACCGGCTCCTCACATTGCGCCCTCGGTCCATTCTGGGCAGCTCGCCTTGGCAAGAAGGAGCTGGTTGGATACCAGGCATCGGCGCGGGGCGGCGCCGTCCGGGTGCGTCTCGAGGACGACCGGGCTCACCTGGGCGGGCACGCTGTGACCGTGCTGCGCGGGGAGCTGCTCCACTGACCGCCGCCGGGATGAATCCATTGGAGGCGTTCGAGACCCTCGATCTCCGGGTCGGCCGGATTCTTCGGGCCGAGCCGAATGAGCGTGCCCGGAAGCCGTCGTACAAGCTGTGGATCGACTTCGGGCCGTTAGGGGAGAAGACCTCGAGCGCACAGCTGGCCACTCTCTATCGGGCGGACGAGCTGGTCGGGCGGCTGGTGATCGCGGCGATCAATCTGGGGAGCCGGAACATAGCCGGCTTCGGGTCGGAGGTCCTGGTGCTTGGGGTACCGAGCGCGGCGGGGGACGTGGTCCTGCTGGATGTCGAGCGGGAGGTGCCGCTGGGTGGGCGAGTTTACTGAAGTGGGTGAGAGGTAAGAGGTAAGAGGGGTCGGATGACGCGCACCCTCTCACGTCTCACCTCTCACTTCTCACTGCTTCGTCGAATCCAGGGCCGGCCGGACAACCAAGCCCGTCACCGCGCCATCCTTGGCCAGACTCCACTCGATCAGCATCCGGTGGGTCGACTTATTGAAGGATGCGCTGCGAGTGTAGACCCGGTACGGGTCGGCATTCTCCACTCGCTCGTCCACTTTGCCGCGCTCGGTGCCGAGCCGGCGCACCGCGCGGCTGGCGAAGCTGGCGAGATCAGCCACGCTGCCGAAGGTCTGCTGCATCTCCGGGGAGAACCGCTCCCAGAGCTTGCTGTATTCGTTGCCGTACAGCCATGCCGTATACATCCGGCCCTGTTGCAGCGGCTCGCTGTCGGACTGGTCCCGTTGGGGCGCGCAGGCGAGCGCCGCCATCACGATCGCCAGCCCCCATCTGCGTGCATCCATAACTCTTCCTCGGTATTCTTCGCGCCGGATAGCCACCTTCGGAGAACTCATGCGGGTCTACATCTCGGTCGATATGGAGGGAGTTGCCGGAGTCGCCCACGAAGATCAGACCGATCCAATCGACCCCCGCCATACCGGAGATTATAACAGGTTTCGCCGTCTGATGACGAACGAAGCCAATGCTGCAATCGCTGGCGCACTCGAGGCAGGTGCAAGGGCTGTTCTCGTGAACGACAGTCACTGGCTCATGCGCAATCTTCTTGCCGAAGAGCTCAACCCGGCGGCGGAATTGTTGAGCGGTGGACCCAAGCGTCTCTCGATGGTCGAAGGCATCGATGGGGGTTTCGATGCAGCAATGTTCATCGGGTATCATGCCCGAGCGGGCACGCGGAATGCCACGATCGATCATACCTACACCAGCCGAGTGTATGAGGCACGACTCAATGGCGAGCCGGTGGGGGAGCTGGCATTGAACGCCGCGATGGCCGGAGTGCACGGAGTGGCGCTCGCGCTGGTGAGCGGCGACCAGGCGCTGGCGGCCGAGGCGCGGACGCTGCTGGGCGACGGGATCGAGACCGTCGTGGTGAAGGAGGCGGTGGGACGGTTCGCGGCCAGGAGCGTGGCGCCGACGGTCGCGTGCGAGCGGATCCGCTTGGGTGCGGCAGTGGCGCTCAGGCGGAAGCACGTGCCATTCACGTTCAAAGCGCCGATCAGGCTGGAAGTGGACTTCGTCGTGAGTCAGATGGCGGACATGGCCGAGCTGGTGCCGGGATCCAGTCGGACGGGGGGACGGACAGTTAGCTATAGCAGTGACGATTACCGGCAGGTATTCCAGACATGGCGGGCAATGTACAACCTGGCGTCAGTGGAGTAGGGGGCTGGGATCTTCCCTATGACCACTCGCACCGTCATCCGATTCGGGGGTCTCTGTCTTGCCGGCGGCGCACTCGCGTTTATTGGGGTCTTCGCCTTCCTAGCCGCGCACTTTAACTATCCCGATGTGCTCGATGGCCCGGCTGCCGCGGTGTTGCCCAGCCTTCTTGCAACTGGCCGCCAGGGCCGCCTCGTTTGGACTATCTATGCGCTCCTCCCACTGATCTGGCTTCCGGCTGGCGTCGCAGCCTACGAGGCCTTAGCCCCAGTGCAGCGCGGTGCAATGCGGCTCGCCCTCCAGTTCGCGGTGGTCGCGGCGCTCGCCATGATGTTGGGCCTGATGCGGTGGCCAAGCATCCATTGGCACCTCGCATTGGCTTTCGAACGCGCGGCGCCGCCGGAGCAGGCCGTTCTCGCATCGGTCTTTGACGGCTTGAATGGCCTATCTGGGGAACTATATCGGTGAGTTTCTCGGCGAACTATCCTTTGGCGCCTTCTTCCTGCTGACCTCGATCGTCTGGCTCCAATCGCCACAACTGTCCCGCTGGATCGGTTGGCTCGGTCTAGTGACCGCGGCTTCTGGCTTTCTCGGCATGTTCCGCAACATCATCGGTCCGGTGGCTCCGATCGCGGCTCTGAACAACTACCTGCTCCCTGTCTTCATGATCGTCCTAGGTGTAGCGCTGGCGCGCTGGCGGACGAACGACACATGAATCTCTTGATCGTCGGCGCGACTGGCGGGACTGGCCGGCAACTCGTCACCCAAGCGCTCGAACGGGGACATCAGGTCACCGCCCTCGTCCGCAGGCCACCCCGCGCGGAGTCGCGCCTCGGGTTCACTCCGGTCGAGGGCGATGTCCTCGACCCCGGCTCACTGGATCGGGCCATGCTGGGCCAAGAGGCCGTTCTTTCCGCTCTCGGTCATAAGCGCTGGCTGGGGCCGAGCCGCATTCTGTCCGAGGGCACACGCAACCTGATCGCCGCGATGGTCCGCCATGGCGTCCAGCGCTTTGTCTGCGAGACCGCCTTGGGAATCTCGGATGCCTGGTGGCAAATGGGCCTCTACTATACGCTGTTCGTCCGACCCGCCATCTTGCCATTCTATTTCTGGGACAAGGTTCGGCAGGAGGCGGTAATTCGGGCCTCCAACCTTGTATGGACCATCGTGCGCCCGGGCATGCTCACGAACGGCCCGCCGCGTGGACGCTACCGCCATGGCCCACACGTCGGCCACTGGCTTTGGACCGTGCGGATCTCGCGGTCGGATGTCGCGGCGTTCATGCTCGACCAGCTCACGGACCCCCGCTATGTCCGAGCGACCGTCGGGGTCGCTGACTAGCCGGCGCTGATCAGTGCACCCCTGACCGGAGAAGACATGCGGATTGCGTTCGTGATTACGATCGTCGGCATGCTCGCATCAGGACGCTGGTCCGAAGCGCAGAGCGTTGCCAAGCGACCACCCGCAGTGATGGCCGGGCGCATTATCGACGCTCAGTTGTCGGATAGCGTCTTCCGACATCGGCGCTGCGTGTCAGCCGGGGTCGGCGATTGCCCGGGTGGCGTACTGATCGTACGAGGCTACAGCCTGGGTGACGGCGTGAGGACTCCTGATACAGTACGGTATGCCGTCGAATTCCAGGTCGTCGGGATCGTGGGCGTGAGCGAGGGGGGCCCGTTTTTCATGCCGCGCTCATGGGTCGATAGCGCAGAGGTCCTCCTAGTGCGCCGCGCGGGGCATTGGATGGCCCGCTCACCGCGACGCCAGAGTGATGAGCGGGTGCGAACGACCGCGGACGTGGCTCGGGGCTATTTCGACCTCGATGCGAGCGACCTCAGTCTTCTCGATACGGCAGTCGCTGTGCCTCGTCGTCCCTGAGGCATCGCTCAGCGCTGCCTCACTGGATTGCGTGGATGCTATTACAGCTCGCCGCGGCTGGGGGCGACGGCGTCGGCGTACTCAAAGGCCGAGGCCAAGGGTGGCGCTCCGGGCTTGGTGCCGGGTCGATCGGCGTGGCGGGCCTCTTGGCCGCAAGCATGGTGGTGTCGATGATCATCACGTTCTTTGCGCACGACCTCTAGACTCAGAATGGGGGCTCTTCGGTCGAAGCCGGGGTGGGCGTTGGTCGTGATCTACCTGGTCGCGTTCATGACGGTGTATTCTCACGTCCAAGCCCACCGTGGGACATTCCTCTATGATATCGGCCTCGACCTCCTGGCGCTGCCCTACATTCTGGTCGTGGGGAGGCTGCTCTTGGGAGAGCCGACGTTCGAGGTCCATGCCCATGAACCATGGGGGCTCGTGCCGGCAGTCATCTTCTGCAGTGGGTTCGTCCTACTTGTGGGTGCCGGACTGGAGCACGCGGTGCGAGGTGCCTTGAAGAAGCTGCGAGGCTAAGGCCGTGCAGGAATGGATCGCCGACCCGGTCGCCTTCGGTCGCCGGTACCTGGGGCCTCTGTTCGAACTGCTCCTCGGCTGGGTTCTGCTCGCTTACGGCGTGCTGAGGGTGCTGGGGCGAGTGCAAGCCGACCAGCGGGGACGCTACGTCGGCGGGCTCCTCGCATTCATCGTCGGTGGCCTGCTCCTGGGGCGCGCTTGTAGCCGACTGTGAGCCGCGTGTTGTCATCGGCGGCCAACCCGCCGGATCACGGCGGGACTCGTGAGCTCCCTGAGCGCGTCCGTCCCCACCCACCGCGCCGCAGCCTGGGGTGAGTCGGCCAAGCGTCGGGCCACCGTGACCGCGGCGGCATTGAGGGCGGGGTTGCGCTTGCCGATGACACGCAGGGCCATGTTCACCGCCTTCTTGACGAAGTTCCGGTCGTCGTCGGTCGCGCGTTCGATGAGGCGCAGGCCCTGAACGAACCGCTCGTCGTCAGCGTGCTTGTCGTGTACGGTCAGGGCCCACAATAGCGCAAACGCCGCGCGCTTGCCGAACTCGTCGCGCTTGGAACTCCACTGGGTCACCTTCCCCCAGGCGTGCGGCGTGCGGTCGAACAGGTGAAAGCACAGGCTATCACAGATGGCCCAGTTGTCGAAGTCCCGACACCAGCGGTCCATCTGCGCAGGCGTTACCCGCGCCGGCTCGTCGACAAACGAGGTCAGCATGCGGGCCTCGTACCACCCGGTGTCCCAGAGTGCCGCCGCGAGCTCGTGATTCTGCCCGAGGCGCTTGCCCAACACCCTAATGTCGGACACCGACACGCCAAACGCGTTGTCCGAGGGGATGGCGTACCGCGCCATGCCGTCGAGGGTACGCTTGGTGCTATGGCACTTCAGCCAGGAAATCGCTGAGGCCACCTTATCGTTGAGCGAATGCGGCGCACTCTTCGTCGGCGGCGGGGTCACGCCTGGTCGTACGCCAGCTGCAGTCTCTTGCTGTCGATCTTCCTCATCTGAAGCATTGCCTTCATGACGCTCTGTGATTTCTTGGGATCCTTGTCCGAGAGTAGCTTGGGCAGGAGCGTAGGAATGATCTGCCAGGACAGACCGAACTTGTCCGTGAGCCATCCACACTGGTCTTCCCTTCCGCCTTCGAGGAGCTTCTCCCACAAAGCGTCCACTTCCTGTTGCGTCTCACAGTTCACGAAGAGCGAGATCGCCGGCGTGAACTTGTATTGGGGGCCCCCGTTGAGCGCCTGGAATTCCTGCCCCTCGAGCTGGAACGTCGCGACCATGACCGTCCCCTTCGGTCCGGGGCCTGCGTCTCCATATCGAACGACCCTCAAGATCTTCGAGTTCTTGAAAAGGGACACGTAAAAGTTCATCGCCTCTTCGGCGTTGCCGTCGAACCACAGGAACGGCGTGATTTTCTGCATACCAGCTCCTCTTTGCCTTTGGGTGAGACTGCTGGGGTTTATGACCGTCGTCGTGCTTTCCCTCGGGGTCATTTGACTCCCTGACCCTGACCCACTCTCGACGCCAAGACCTCAGCCATCTTGTCGTAGCTCTCGGCGACTCCGGTCAGCATGGGGGTCTTGAGGACGGCATCACGAACGGCCCGAGAGGCGTAGAGCACCGTGGTCGTGGCCGTGGTCTTGCTCCCGCGCTCGACGAAGGTCGTCGTGTCCAGCGCGTCCCCTTCGTACCAGGATTCGTCGAACTTCTCGGTGGCGACGAGCCGTTCGGGCCGGACGATCTCTCGATATACGCCGCCCATTCCCATCTCGGCTCCGGTCGGTCCACGCCAGACGAAGCGATACGCGCCGCCCACCCTTAGATCGACCTCGCAGACCGCGAACGTCCAGCCGCCGCGGACTCCCAACCAACGTTTGAGCAGGTCGGGCCTGGTCCAGGCGTCAAAGACCAGGCTGCGGGGAGCATCGAATACGCGGGTCATGGCAATCTCCCGCTCCGAGGGCGTGGTGACCTGCAACGTTCCAATGTTCTTGACGGCGTTCGTCATCGGGTGCTCCCCCCTATCGCTTGGTGGACCTGCGTTTTTTCTGTGTGGTCTTCAACTCTTCGAGCAGGGCGTCGAGACGCTGGTAGTTGCCCTCCCAGAACTCACGGTAGCGCTCCAGCCATTCGGTGGCTTCCTCGAGCGACTTTGCCTCGAGCCGTCGGGGCCGGCGCTGGGCGTCGCGCCCGCGCGAAATTAGGCCGGCGCGCTCCAGCACCTTGAGATGCTTGGAGATCGCGGGCTGGCTCATCCTGAACGGCTCAGCCAGCTCCATCACTGACGCCTCACCCGACGCGAGCCGGGTAAGAATGGCTCGCCGGGTGGGATCGGCGAGGGCGGCGAACGTCGCGCCGAGGCGATCATGGCCCATCCGCCCAGAACCTAGTGCTTGCATAACTGATAGGTTATATAATAAATCGGGTCGGCCGTCAAGCCCCCGCCCAGGGGAACTGCGTTAGAATACGGGGAGCCTACGAACTCGGCGCCGCCGCGATCGCCTCGCTGATTTCAAGGAGCTGGTTGGTATGGAGGAGGCCCTGCTGGACATCGAGGGTGCAGCTCGTTTTCTCGGGGTCAGCACCACTTCCCTGCGGCGCTGGACCAACGCGGGCCGCTTGGCCTGCTTACGGGTAGGCGGCCGCAGGGAACGCCGGTTTCGGCTCGCCGATCTGGTCGCCTTTCTGCAGGACCAGCCGGCGAAGAGGCATGAAGCCGCGCTGATCCCCCGCGACTCGGATCACGTGAGCATTGGCGGGATGGCCCTGCCCTTTGGCACCCACCTATGCGGCTTCTATTCCACGAACAAGGGCCGCGCGAAGTTGGCGGTGTCTTTCCTTGCCGGCGGCCTGGTCCCGGGAACGGTCTGCTACCTGGTGGCCGACCGAGCGGTACAGCGGGAGATCCTGGCACAGCTCGGCATGGACCAGGCAGCGCTTCAAAGGGAAATCGTGGCCGGCCGGCTGGTGCCCGTCGAGCACGCGGCGACGTGGAAGGCGCAACAGAAGAATTTCGAACGGCTTTTTATGACGGCCATCGCGGGCGGCGCCCATTCCTTGCGGCTGGTTGGGGACGTGTGGGGGATAGCCAAGAACCTCACGCCGGATGATCTAGTGGAGTTCGAGGAGGCCTATGACCAGGTTTCACGCCGCCTTCCGTTGGTCTCCCTGTGTCTCTATGATGTACGCCGATTCTCCAGCCTCGACGCGCTGACGGCCTTGCGTGGACACGGGGATGGCTTCCGCTACCCGGTAGAGCGTTGGATCGCTTGATCCGGAGCAGCACCCGGTGAGCTGATGCTGCTTGCCGGTTCTAGAGTGTTAATGGAGGTTCGCCTGGCATGATTCGCAAAATTGCTTCTGGCGAGTACCGCCTGTACTCGAGGAAGAAGAATCCGAAGACGGGAAAGCGGCGCAATCTGGGCACCTTCAAGACCCGAGCGGCAGCAGAGAAGCACGAGCGCGCGGTACAATTTTTCAAGAGGCATTGAAGACCACAGCCCCTTCGGTGAGAAGGAGGCCTCATGGTGAACGGGAGGATGCCCTTTGTTGCTTTTCACTGATCGAGGAGAGATCGGCTCATGAGCCTGAGCGTGCGGGAGTACCTGGATCGGGCCAAGGGCCAGACGATCCCACCACTCGTGCTCGAGCTAATCCTGCGCTCCGGCAAGTCCTTCTACATCAAAAATGTCTTTGCCGTGGATCAAAAGGCGGAGATGGTGCCCCTGCGCGTCTGGGACGTGCGCGCCCTGGCGCAAGCGGATCTGGATACTGTATTGCGGCGGTTAGGCGCGGTGCAGTCCCGGGATGAGCTGGAGAACATCGAGCGTCTGCATCCAAAGCTGGACCAGGGGAATCTGTGGGTTCTGCTCTCTGAGATTGAAGCGATTGTGGAATGGCATAGCGATCTCTGGCCCGGAGTCGATCGGCCCGAGGCTCGCCAGGTGATAGTCGGCTTCAGACCCTAGAGCATCGTGGTATCAGCGCTCGACGCACTCGACCGGTTGCGAGAGGGCAATCGCAGATTCGCCTTGAACCTGCGCGAGTCTGACGCTTTCCTGAGTCACGCCCGGCGTGCCGCACTGGCGACGGGGCAACAGCCGTTCGCGATCATCCTTGGCTGCTCCGATTCGCGGGTTCCGGCGGAAATTGTGTTCGATCAGGGTCTGGGGGACTTGTTCGTAATTCGGGTTGCCGGCAACATCGTTGCACCCTCCCAGGTCGGCAGCGTCGAATTCGCCGCCGCGCGCTACGATACGCGGCTGGTGGTGGTCCTCGGCCACTCGCAGTGTGGCGCAGTTGTGGCCACCCTCGAGGAGCTGCAGAGGCCGACCGCAAACCAATCCCGCAACCTGCGGGCGATCGTGGACCGAGTGCGACCCTCGATTGAGGGATTGCTGGCGACCGACCTCAGGCACGATATGGAGGCGCTGGTGACGCAGGGTGTCCGAGCCAACATCCGCGCCTCCGTCGATCACCTGCGCCACGGCTCCGAGGTGCTCGAGCAGTTGATT